>CAYLJQ010000116.1:0-13507 GCA_964383955.1 uncultured Heliomicrobium sp.
AGCAAGCGGCAGTCTTGCGCAAGACTGCCGCTTGCTCACGCGCGCGGTACCGATACATCACAGCGTTCGCAGATGGAAGCCGCCATCTACATTGAAGACTTCACCGGTTGAGAAAGGGAAGTCGCCGCGTGCGATTGCGGCAACGGCTCGGCCAACATCTTCCGGAAGTCCCCAGCGGCGAATCGGCCACGCGCCTTCAGCAATCATCTTGTCGTACTTTTCCTTTACGCCTTCGGTCATATCTGTCGCGATGACACCGGGGCGAACTTCGTACACGTTGATGCCGAATTCCGCCAGCCGAGCGGCAAACAGCGAAGTCATCATTGCTAGCCCAGCCTTTGCCACGCAGTAATCTCCGCGATTGACCGAAGCCGTGTATGCCGAAATCGAAGTGATCGTCACGATCTGCGGCAAGCCAAACGGCGTCGCGCCGCTTTTGACTTGTTCAATCATTTGATTGGCAATGGATTGCGTCAGAAAGTACGGCCCTTTCAGGTTGATGTTGATCAGCCTATCGAACGATTCTTCGCCAGCGTCCAGAATGTCTGCGCGCACGTTGGGAGCGACTCCGGCGTTGTTCACCAGCAAATCAATTCTTCCGAATGCAGTCAGTGTTTCCGCGACCAGTCGAGCACGGTCATCAGCGGAAGCGACATCGGCTTGAACCGTGATGCCTTCGCCGCCTGCTGCGCGCACCAACTGCAAACATTCTTCCGCCGCCGCCGAGTTGCCCGCGTAGTTGATAACCACGGCGTGGCCGAGTTTTGCCAGTTCAATGGCGATGCCTCGGCCAATGCCGCGCCCTGCGCCTGTAACGATGGAAACCGGACGGTTGTTTTCGTTTTTATTCAACGCGCCTCCTTATGATGCCACCCGCTCGCTACCGCTCGTGGTACTGACTTGATCGGGTGAAGGCATGTCTTCTTCGGTGGGGCCGTCCTGCCAGGTTTTCGCTGAATCGGGCAGTGAATCTTCCGGGTACGGTTTGATAATCGAAGGCTTCATTTCGGCTGGCAATGTCGCTTCGCCTAAAACATCCAGCGCCTTATGCAATGCTTCGACAAAAAAGTATTCGCCGAACAGTACGGCTTCATGAACGCCTAGGTTTTTGTGAATGTGATAGACGCCGCCGTTCAAAATGCCTTCAAAACCTGGCGTCAGATTGCCAAGATATTTTTCAGAAAGCGTTTTCAGCGAAGTGAGCGCGAAGTCTCGGTAGGCTCGTGCTTTCGTTCGATCAGGCGTGACTTCGGCCAAATCCAATAAACCGGAAGCGGCAATTGCGCAGGCCGACGTGTCCACTTGAGATTTCGCCAGCGCGCCGCTTTCAGGTGCGTCGTAATCCCAAGGCGTCACGCCATCAGCTGGAGTATTTTCTAAATAGTAATCCGCGTTGAGCATCGCGGTTTGCAGGTAATCAATCTGGCCGCTCTGTAAAAACGACCGCGTGAACCCGTACAGCGACCAAGCCAAGCCGCGACTCCAGCAGGAATCTCCGCGGTAGCCTTGATGCGTTGACTGGCGCAAACATTCGCCGGAATTCAGGTTGAATATCGCTTCGTGCGAAGTTGAGCCATCTCCGCGAACGATGGTTCGACGCGTGGTTTGGCAATGTTTATGCGCGATGTCCAGCAAATGCAGGTCTTCCGTTTCCAGGCCTGCGTGAAAGATCGTGCCGACGTTCATCATAATGTCTATGAACAGGGAAGCCGGTTCGACGAACGAACGCAGGTATTGCCCCTTTTCCATAAACCGCATCGCCATCGTTTTACCTGCTTGAACCAGCAACGGCTGAATGTGTTCGGCTGGTCCGCCGAGTTCCAACCAGCGCAGGTGTGTCGAGAAGAACAAAAAGCCCAAGTCGTGAACGGCGCGGTCGTACTGCCGCGCTTCCAGCGGCGTCGTATAACGAATTGCAGCGTCCAACCAGTCTTCGTCGCCTGTGGCTTCGGCAAAGATGAACATCATTCCGGGATAAAATCCATCGCACCAATGCGTCCAGCGTTTGCGATCCTGACCAAACTTTCCGCCCACGGTGTACATCGGGTAATAATCGGCAGGGTATTTTTCCAGCAGAGAACTGACCTGGTCTTGAGCAAAGCCAAACGCGTTTTCCAGCGTCGTGAGTAAAGATTCTTGCTCGTGCATTGAGCTTGGCATTTCAACGATCTCCAAGTTCTTTTGGAGTGCTACGCCTTTGCGTAGCCTTTGTAGTTCAGCGAACAACTACCAAAGCGGCGCTAGAGCCGCCGCACTCCAAGGTAAATAAATTCGGCTGACAGCAGCCGTAGCCACTGTCAGCCGTGAGTTTAAGGTACGGGTGATACCTCTATTTTTGGTTCAGGTAAACTTTTAGTCGCCGGACACGGAAACCGCGCCTGTGCCTTCTTCCTTCTTGCTGCCTAAGCCGCCAAGCTGAACCAATTTCTGTTCAGCGCCAGCTTTCTTCAGCACAGATTGCATGTACAGTTTGCGCATTGCGGCCTGCTCTTCTTTCGCGGTTTGCGGCAGAGCGGCTTTTTCGCGGCCACGTGCGGAGTCTTCGGCGTTGACGTTCAAGCGGTGATCCTGGTCCGTGAGTTTGACGCTGTGGTTGTTGGCGAAAATCTCGTGCCGGCCATGCTCCTGATACCACTTTGCGACGGTGGCGTTCTGGTGCATGTTTTCGATGATATTGCGCCAGCCGATTCCGGTGTTGTAGGCGCAGAAGCTGATTTCGCCTTCCTGTGTGCCGTACGGAATGATGCACATTTCAGTGCGGCGGAAATCATAATTGAACAAATCCTGGAACCACATTCCCGCGATGAACAGGAAGTTCCAGCGGTCTTTGCGGCGTTTTTCAACGTCTTCGATGGTGCGGGTCGGATCGGACTTGCCGTAATCCTTGCCTGACAAACCGAAAGTTTTGTCGAATTTCTGAAGCAAGTCTGACAGTTTGAAGTGCGTCGGCGCGCCGAACGAGTTGTAGTTCTTCAGCAAAGCCAAGCCCATCATCACCATTGAGAATTTCTTGCTGCGCGCGGCATCAGTGATTTTGCGCATATCGCCGATCAGGCCAGGGATGTTGATGAAATCCGGGACGGGCTTCATTTCCTTGGTTTCTTTGTCAATCATCACCGCGGTGCCTACGCCGCAGTTCGGGTGACAGCCGCAACTCATTTGACCCCATTCGCGATCCGGGCCGTGCGCCATATCGGCGAAGTCAGCAAACGCAGACATCAGCGAAATCGGGAACCAGTCTTTGTGCGGATCAGTGATGCCGACTTGTTTGCGAACGTCGTGCGCCATGTGCGACAGCGTGTAACGTTGGCGCAAGCGGCGATCATCCGTGATGTCTTCGTCGCGTCCTGTGAAGGAAACCGGCTGGAAGGAGATGAAACCGATCTTTTTCGGGTTATCCAGCGCGAAGCGGATAACCGGGCCGACTTCGTCGTTGTTGACAGTGTTGACCAGCGTCGTCACCAGAACGATTTCAACGCCCGCTGCGTGCAGGTTATCAATCGCCTTTAGCTTCACATCGAACAGGTTACCGACTTGGCGGTGACTGTTGGCAGCGTTTCCGATTCCGTCGAATTGCAGATAAACGTAACGCAGACCCGCTTCAGCAGCCTTGCGAGCAAACTCTTTTGATTTGGCGAACTCGATGCCGTTGGTCGCGGCTTGGACGGAGTTGTAACCGACTTTGCGCGCGTAACGAACCGCGTCCAGAAAATAAGGCGACAAAGTTGGCTCACCGCCGGAAAACTGCACGGACATCTGGCGACGCGGTTTGACTTGAATCGCGTTGTCCAGAATCTCTTTGACTTCTTCCCACGACAGTTCGTGAACGAAGCCGACCTGGTTGGCGTCCATAAAGCACGGATCGCACATCATGTTGCAACGGTTGGTCAGGTCAATTGTCAGCACCGAGCCGCGTCCGTATTTGATTGTGGAGGAGGCGTGATGATGGACGTGTTCGTCGTTGTGCGCGTCAATGTCACGGCCTGGATACATTGTTTCAATATGCTCCAGAAATTTCGCGTCAACCGCCATCATGTCTTCGATGTGGCCGTGAACCGGGCAATCCTTCAGCATCCAGATTTCATTGTTGCGTTCGATGATTGTCGCTTTGATTTCGCCTGGACGTTCCTGGATGACTTGCCAGGGATCTTCGCCATTTTCGATGATGCGGGTGCGAGCCTCTTTGACGCACTTCGGGCAAAGGCTGTCGGTAACACGCGGCCAGCCAAGAGTCGGTTTGGTTTTTTGCCAGGATTTTTGGAGGGGTTTATCCGACCATTTCGGAATGAAGGATTCGTTCGGGTTGAACTGATTGAAGAACTGGACTGTGTTGAAAGCTGCGCCAGACACCGCCGACAGGGCTTTCTCGAAATATTTAATAGGTTTATGCATTCGCTCTCCTCGTTTTTCTGCTTTCTTCGTGGGTTTACTACAAAGCGCGCCCACTGGGGACACACATAACTTCAAGTCAACTTCGCTGTAGCTTGTGATTCGCTCGCTATGCTCAGTTGGCCGATCAGTCCTTCAGTTGCTCATTAGACTTTGACCGGACGTAAAACTCTAAAATGACTGTTTTTATGTTTATTTGTCAGAGGGTAAAACTTCAAACTTTCGAATATGCACATTCTGGGCCACAAGTGGTCAATTGCCCCAATAAATTTCTGCTTCCGGATCAGAATGTCACTGGTTGCGTTAAGTTGTTGATTAGCCTAGGGAAATAGCATTAGCATTTTGACTGATTTGATAGGGCAAGGGGAATTTATTACCCGCTAAAGTCAAAGTAATGCCAAGTTTTATCAATTTCATTCGATGAAGCAGGGCTGTCTGAGTCAAAAGGGGGTAAATCGAATAGCTTGATTGGAAAGTGTAGCAAGATGGCCTATCAAGTGGCTAAAGCTCGTAAATGTCGAATCGAAATGACAATCCAGACAGGCAAAGGCAATAGCCCTTGCCTGCCTGATGGTCTTAACGTCAACAACTTGGTGGGAAAACCGGGATGAGGTAGCTCATTTGATTGTTGAGTGTCAGGTGATGCAGGTTGTGTCCTTGGTTGAAAGCGCCTGCCGAACTTGCGGCGTTTGGGTTGAAGTTGATCGCCGCGCCAGTGATGCCGATGGCTCCTGTCTGATTGAAGACTTTCAGCCAGCCGGTTCTGCCAGCCGGGATGAAGGTTTCAAAGCGGGGCGTCGAGCGCGGGAAACTGTTGCTAAGCAAGTTTCTAAGCTGGCAATTTCCCGTTATCGAAAAGCTGACTGCATTTTCGGAGTCGTCGTAGAGAATGCCGAACAGCGTTCCAAGTGTGGAAGCGCCGAGACCCAGATTGCCACCAATCCGATTGATAATCAGTAAGGTGTCATTTCCATCGGCTTTGGAACCAATGCTGTTCAGCGCCAACGATGCAGGCGCACGATTGTAACTAAGGCCGTCAAAGTTGATCGTCGCGATTGACGAGTTCTGATCGCAAGCTGGCAAGCCTCCCGGAAGCGCCACAAATGCTTCCGCGCCCAGATTGGCGGCATGCCCCGAAGTGAACTTCACGTATTCATCGCCGATCAGGTTGTTGAACGCTGTCGGACATCCCAGCGCGTCAACAGCGACAGCAATTAGATACCCCGACGTTCCCGGATCAAGGTCCGAAGCAAGGAAACTGGCCGTCTGGTTCGCCGTCAAGCAAACGTAACTATCCGCCACCGCGCATCCTTCCGCCACAAAGAATAAATGCACAAAGGTCGGCAATTGCGGATGCGAGTTGGTCAAATTGATGCGCGTGTTCTGTCGAGTCGGATCAGTTGACGACGTGTAAACGTTGTAAATCAAGATGCTTCCGGCTTTCTGGTCGCTCGCTTCTGCTGCCGCAGGGAGCACGCCTCCGGGGCCAGTTGGCGGGCAATCCACCACATCGCACACTGAAAACGTCGTTGGCTGGCCTCCGTTGAAGCTAACAGAGTTGTTCGTGCAAACTTGCGAACCCGGCGAAACCAGATCGCTGACTTGAGTCAGGTAAGTCAGCGCCACCGTCGTTCCCTGCGGCAACGTCCCCGAATAACTCACGCCGCTTGCCGTCACCGTGCAAGTGCCGATGTTTGGAGTCGCCACACAAGAACCGGGAACTCCCGTCAAATTGGTGAAGGTCGTATTGCTGATGACATTTTGATTGGCTTGTCCGTTATTGCTGATGTTCAAGGTCGCTTGGACTTTGTGTCCTGACCCCATGCAAACCAACGGGTCATTTACTGACCCAGAGACTCGATTGACTGTCACATTGAAGCCGCACGACGCATCCGGCGCGACTCCGTTTAAAGCGGTGCAATTGACCGTCGTCGTTCCAATTGGAAATACGTGCGGCGAGATGATGACAGTATTACCGACTCGGCAGGTAACGGTCGGAGTTGGGATGCCTGTGGCTGTAACATTGAAAGGGACTGAAGCTGATTTCTGGTCCCCGGTATTCCCGACTATGATATTAAGTGGGCAATTGATCGTTGGCGGTACAAAGGGAGTACAGCTATTGAGCTGAACCGATACGTTAGAAGAGCCAGCGTTTGGAGTAGCAAAGTCAGGCTTCCCGTCGAGATTGAAATCTGCCACAACAATGAAAGGCGGCTTAATCCCAACGCTGATTGGAGAGCCTGCAGCGTTTGCAAAACCACTGCTACCATTTCCCAACAAGACTGTTACGTTATTGGAAATATAGTTTGCCACCGCGAGATCGAGTTTACCGTCAAGATTGAAATCCCCTGCTTCAATAGAAGAAGGAGTCGTCCCCACATTTATTGGTGAACCTACTGCCTGGGTTAATCCACCGTTCCCATTACCTATTAGTATCGTTACGTTATTGGAATCAAAATTTGCAACAGCTAAGTCAACTTTGCCGTCGGAGTTAAAGTCTCCTGTTATAAGCGACTTCGGTTTAGTTCCCACACTAACTGGCGAGCCACTGGCTGGTGCGAAAGCGCCCGTTCCATCTCCCAAAAGAATTTCTACATCGTTTGAAAGGTCGGCCGTAATCGCTAAGTCGGGCTTGCCATCACGATTGAAATCTGTAACTGCGACGAATGAAACATAGGTTCCTGCGTTTATGGGAGACCCTGTTGCCAAAGTAAAGTTTCCCGTGCCGTCACCAAGCAAGATGGATATTTGCTCGGGAGATTGACTGGTTATAACAAGATCAGGCTTGCCATCAAGATTAAAGTCCCCCGCTGCAGCATAATTTGGAAAGTTTGGAGTAATGGCTGGAATGAGTGGCGGTTGCGTAAAGCCTCCGGCCCCGTTACCCAAGTAAACGATGAGTCGGAGTGGCCCGTTACCTACAATGACAAGATCAAGCTTTCCATCAAGATTAAAGTCCTGCGCTATTATGG
This sequence comes from uncultured Heliomicrobium sp., assembly GCA_964383955.1. Lineage (GTDB taxonomy): Bacteria > Acidobacteriota > Blastocatellia > RBC074 > RBC074 > RBC074. Next base: position 7,362 of record CAYLJQ010000116.1, read on the forward strand.
AGCGAGAAAAATCCGTGGAATGGAGACGCGGTCCTATCGCTAGTGTGAAGTTGCCATTACCGACACCGAGAAAAATTTTTACGACTCCAGTCGCTGACTCCATCACCGCAAGATCAGTCTTGCCATCGAGGTTGAAATCTCCCTCAGCTATAAAATTGGGGTAGGCTAATCCCACTACCTCAGCAGACAAGTCTATCGGCTGAAAAGCGACGCCAGAGCATGGCTGCGCGGGGCAGGTGTTTAACTGAATCGTCACGTTGTTAGAATTGGCATTAGCTACTGCGAAGTCAGGCTTACCGTCAAGATTGAAGTCTGCCGCCACGATATAAGCAGGTGTATCGCCTACGCTGATAGGAGACCCTGCAGGTTGAGTAAAGCCAACGTTGCCATCGCCCAGTAAGATCGCAATATTATCTGAACTGCTATTTGCTACCGCGAGATCCGATTTGCCGTCCAGATTGTAATCCATCACAGCTATTGATATTGGTACTCCTCCAACATTGACGGGTGAACCTGCTGTCTGAGTAAATCCACCACTGCCATCACCCAGCAGAATTCTCACGGTTCCGAAGCCGCTAATAGCCACTGCAAGGTCGGCATTTCCGTCTGAATTGAAATCTCCAACTGAAATGAACCGAGGGCCGTTACCTACACTAATTGGCGAGCCTGTGGCTTGTGTGAAGCCGCCACTGCCATCTCCTATCAGAATTGTCACTCTATTGGTGGAGGCATTTGTCCCGACATTGGCTACCGCAAGGTCCGGCTTGCCGTCCTTGTTAAAGTCAGAAATTGCCAAAGCGACAGGTGTATTCCCAACATTGAGAGGCGCGCCAGCCGCAGGTGTGAAGCTTCCATTGCCATTTCCCAGCAGGATCGTAACGCTGGCAGCGATAAAATTTGCTACTGCAAGGTCGGGTTTGCCGTCAAGATTGAAGTCTCCAGCCACTACAAAAATCGGCAAACCTGAAAAACTAATCGGAGAGCCTGCGGCTTGTGTAAATCCGCCATTTCCAATTCCGAGTAGAACCATTACCTCATTTGAAAGGAAATTGGCTATCACAAGGTCGAGTTTTCCATCGAGATTGGTATCCGCTACTGCAACTGAAACTGGACGAATTCCGACAAGGACTGGCGAGCCTGAAGCTTGTATAAAGCTCCCATTTCCGTTCCCTATCAAGATCGTCAAATTGTTAGAGTCTTCGTTCACTGTAACCAAATCTAGTTTCCCGTCAGAGTTGAAATCACCAACAGCCAAAGAGCGCGGGTAAATGCCTACTCCAACTGGCGATCCCGGAGCTTGAGCAAAGCTGGCTCCGCATCCGGCGGATTGCTGCATAAACGAAGGCAGCGACTTCGGAATTGCCGGACGCGCGTCTGCCACAACGCCAGTTTGCATGTTCAAGTCGGCGGCAGTAATCAACTTCGGTGCGATCGATAAATGGAAAGTGCTCGCGCCAGTGCGCCAAGTGGCAAAACTCAAACCGATCATTGCCAGCGCCAGCCAAGCATAACGATTCCGCCGAGAAAGTTTTTGATCAGGCATAGGTGAAGATTCCCTTTGATGTTGAGGAGACCAGAAGCTCGCGTTTGCCGAACGAAAATGGAAAAAGCCAGATTTCTGCGAATCGCCGTTCCGTAAAGGGGAAAGCGAGTCAGTAAATTGATAAGGCTTCAAAGAGTGGGGTGGCCTTTACGTGTTTTGTGAGTTTGCAGTGCCAGGCAAGGGCATTGCTGGCGGATACTAATTTACCGAAGTGGATTTGCAAAGCAGGAATCCGGCTTTTCACGGATGTTGATTGGATTCAAAAAGAAGGCAGCTTGAACGGGCTAAGCCGATACTTGATAATGCGCGGGCTTGTTCAAGCAATGTTCGATTTACGAGAAGGAAGCGGCAGGTCAAAGAATGGCGGAAACTCCGAAGATGACGTTAAACAGGATGGTGGACATTCATTGCCACATTTTGCCGGAAACGGATGATGGCGCGACTTCTTTGGAAGAGTCTGTGGCAATGTGCAGGGCGGCGGCGGCGGATGGAATCAAGACCATCATTGCGACTCCGCACATGTTTGATGGGGTTCACACCACGCCGGAAGGGGATGCCATTCGCCGCCGGATTTCACGTGTGATGGATGCGGCTGAAAATTGTGTGCAAATTGTTCCGGGCGGAGAAGTTCGGTACAGCTACGAAATCTTCCAGGAAGCCGACGATCCGAACACGCGCATCAAACTGAACGGGACTTGTTACATGCTGCTTGAGTTTCCCTTTCAGTCCATTCCGCCGAACATCGAAATGACCATCTTTCAAATTCTGAACGCAGGAATCACACCGGTCATTGCTCACCCCGAACGCAACAAGCGAATCCAGCAAAATCCTAAAATCATTGCTGACCTGGTCGAACGCGGAGCTTTCTCTCAGCTTGATGCGGGCAGTTTGACGAAAAGTTTTGGGCCGGAGTCGTATCAATCGGCCAAGAAAATTCTGGAAGCTGGCCTGTCGCATTTCATTGCGACCGATGCGCATCACCAGGATCGGCGGCGTCCGATCTTATCGGCTGCGGTTGCGGTCGCGGCGGAACTTGTCGGTGAAGATTATGCGCGGGCGATGGTGGAAGATAACCCCGAAGCGCTGGTCAATGATCGCGTAATTCCGGTTCAACCGGATGTGGATATGGACGCTCTGCTTGGCCGCAAAAAGAGTTGGTTTGCATTTTGGAAGTAAAACCTGGTCCGCGCCCTGGCGTTGACCGAATTCAACCGGAGAATTGATTCGTGAATATCAAGCTTCGTTTTCATGGCAGGACAGCCGTCAGTTTGGCGGCGGTTCTGAGTTTGATTTTGGTTGCGGTATTTTCGCCCAGCCTGCCCAGGGTTTCAGCCAAACCGCAATGGCAATTGCTGAAGTTGAAAAATGGCATGGATGTGATCGTTATTGAAAACCGGTCTGTGCCGTTGGTGACGGTTGAAGTCGCCGTCAAGAATGGCGCTTACACGGAATCGCCTGAATACAATGGGCTTTCGCATTTGTACGAGCACATGTTTTTCAAATCGAACGAACGCTCGAAAGCCGAAGGTTACAACGACCGTGCTGCCGAACTTGGAATGCTCAGCAACGCCCAGACCCGCGAAGAGGTCGTCAACTATTACACGACGACCATCAACTCCGGCTTGCGCGAAGCGATGGTCTTGATGAGCGATGCGCTGCGGTATCCGCTGTTCGACAAACAAGAGCTTGATCAGGAAATCCACGTGGTGATTGATGAACTGAATCAGCATTTGTCGAATCCGTTCAACTATCTTTTTGAAGCGACGAACAAGCGGCTTTGGTACAAATATCCTTCGCGCAAACGTCCGGGCGGCGATCCTGAAACGGTCGCCAAGGCTACGCCGGAAATGATGCGTGTCATCCAGAAGAAGTTTTACATTCCGAACAATTCGGCGCTGGTTGTTGCGGGCGATGTGAACGCGCAGGACGTGTTCAAGCTGGCTGGGGAAATTTTTGGCGATTGGCCGCGCAGCGAAGACCCGTTTGTCAAAGACCCTGTTCCGCGTCATCCGCCTTTGCCGAAGGATGATGTCGTGATCGTGAATCAGCCGGTCAATTCATCAACCATTCAGATTTCCTGGGAAGGGCCTTCGACGGATTTGGACACGGTGGCAACGTACGCCGCAGATGTGTTTTCGTTCGTCGTGAATCAGCCGAATTCCCAGTTCACGCGCAACCTGGTTGATTCCGGGCTGATCACCAGCGGCGGGCTGAATTACTACACGCAGAAAAATGTCGGGCCGATTTCAATTACGGCTCAGGCTACGCCGGACAAGCTGAAAGCTGCGCTGAAAGCCATTAGCGCCGAAGTCAGCAAATTCGATTCGCCAACCTATTACAGCGACGAAGAGTTGCAATATGCCAAGACGCTGCTGGATGTGGATGAAATTTACGACCGTGAAAAGCCGTCAGAATACGCGCACACGGTCAGTTTCTGGTGGGCAAGTTCCGGCCTGGATTATTTTGCGGGGTACGGGGACAACCTGAATAAAATGACCCGCGAAGACATCACTCGTTACGTTCGCAAGTACATCAAAAACAAGCCGCGTATCGTCGCCATTCTGGTTTCTGAAGCCGATCAAAAACGAATTGGGCTGACGGACGCCGATTTGATGTTCCGCCTTGATCCGGTTGGCGCTGTGGCGGAAGACAAGCCTGCGCCCGCTGCCACAAGTAAGAATCCCAAGGCGGCTGGGAAAGGCGCTGCAGCCAAGAAACCGGTCGCTAAAGCGAAGCCGAAACCGTAAGAAGGTTTTCCAGAACGCCATTCGATAAAGTTACGAAAGAACGCAACATCACGAACCGTTATATCCAAACGATGAAAACAAAAACTTTGTCTGCCAAACTGATCACGAACTTCTTGAGCGCTGCGCTGCTGGTGTTCTCTTTCTCTGTTTCCGCTTTCGCCCAGGCGGCCGCTCCGGCAAAAGCCTCGGATTCGACGACTGATTTCACACTTGCCAATGGGCTAAAAACGATTCATCGCCAGGTGACCGGCAATGAAGTTGTCGCCGTGCAAATTTATTTTCGCGGTGGCACCCGCAATATCACGGAAAAGAATGCCGGCGTTGAAACGCTGCTTTTCGAAGTCGCCACGCAGGGAACCAAAAATTTAAGCAAGAGCCAGATCAACCGCGAACTTTCGCGTATGGGAACGGTTATTGACTCCGCCAGCGGCTATGATTTCAGCGTGATGGCGATGCGCTGCGTCAGGAAGAATTTTGATCGGTCCTGGGAACTGCTGACCGACATTCTGCTGAATCCGCTCTTTGATGAAAAAGAAGTCGCGCTGGTCAAGGATCAAATTCTCAACGGATTGCGGCAGCAGAACGACAACCCGGAAACTTCCGTCGCTATATTGAGCAACAAGTTGCTATTTTCCGCCCATCCGTACATCAATTCGCCTGACGGCACGGTTGAATCGGTTAGCGCGCTGACGCCAGCCGACCTGAAAGCCCATCACGCGAAAATCCTGAGTGCCGGAAGAATGGTTGCGGTCGTGGTTGGAAACGTGAACCTGCCGGAAATCAAACAGAAGATTGAAACGAGTTTTGGCAAGCTTGCGAAAGGGGATTTCAAAAACGACGCGATTCAAACATTCGCCAAAGCTTCGACGCCTGAATTTCAAGTCATCAATCGGGCAGTCGCCACCAATTACATTCGCGCCACGTTTGCTGCGCCGCCGCTGGATCATCCCGATTACCCGGCGTTTTCTGTTGCGACGGACATTCTTGGCCAGCTTTTCTTTCAGGAAGTTCGCGTTCGGCGAAACCTGAGTTACGGCGCGGACGCCACTGTGTTGTCGAACCGTGCCAATTCAGGATTTCTTTCGGTCACCACGCCGAAGCCGAATGAAACGCTGCGCGTGATGTTCGAGCAGATAGACTTTATGCAGCGCCAAACCATTCGCGAAGAAGGGCTGAGTTCCATCGTCAGCGGCTTTCTGACCAAGTACTACACCAAGCTGGAAACCAACGACGCGCAAGCCGCGCGATTGGCTGAATACGAATTGCTTGGCGGAGACTGGCGGCGATTGCTGACCTGGATTGATGAGGTCAAGAAGGTCAAACCCGCGGACATTACGCGCGTTTGCCGAACCTACCTGAAGAACTTTCACTTCGCTGTCGCAGGCGAACCCAGCCAATTTGATCGGGATTTGTTTTTAAGCCGGTAAGAAGAAGTAGACAGGATTTTCAGGATTATGCAGGATTTTGGGCTTGAACCATTCCGATTTCATCTTGTTCAATCCTGAAAATTCTGTCGAAAAATGGCCTGCCAAATCAGCAAACAACCTTCAGCAATTCATCCCATCGAGTCGTGTAACGTGGCGAGCGGCTGTTCATTTGCATCTGCCATTTGCCGTCGGAAATGAATGTTCCGCATTGCACGGTTTCCCGTCCGTAGCGTTGGTTCAACCGATCTACTTTCGCCATCAGTTCACGCATTCTTTCAGTTTTGCCGACTTCCCATAACGGTTGGGGAAGCCCGTAATCCGGCACCAAATCCGTGAGCATCACGCCAGCCTTTTTGTAACGCAGCCCTTGCCGGAAAAGCGAGTCCAATCCTTTGAACGCGACTTCTTGAATTTCATTTGTGATGGCGG
>CAYLJQ010000117.1:0-13443 GCA_964383955.1 uncultured Heliomicrobium sp.
CAGATAACTGGCTTCCAGGCTTTGGATGAAAGCGCGCGGAGGTTTTCCGATTCGACGCGCAGCCGAAACTGTTCCAGCTTGTCCGGCGAAGCTTCGACTTCGATGGTTACGCCTTGCGGCGAATTATTGATCCAGCCCGTCAGGTTCAGTTCCGTTGCCAGGCGGTAAATGAAAGGGCGAAACCCGACGCCTTGCACGGCTCCGCGTATCGCCAGGCGCAGGCGAAGTGTGGAAGTTGCGCATGGTTGCAATATCGGTTTGGGCATCAGGTTTTAATGAGCGTGCGTATGAACGTGATGAGGTTGGTGCGTGTGCATGGGCACACGCGGAAACGGTTGATCGTCGCGCCGCCGGGATTCGATTTGGGCTTTCAGCCAGGAAACCCATGCATCAATGCCTTCGCCGGTTCGGCAGGACAGGGGAAAGATCGTCGTTGTGGGGCTGACTTCGCGCACATTGCGTTGCAATTCGTCCAGGCTGACTCCGGCGTAAGGGATCAAATCAATTTTGTTCAGCAACACCGCCGTGGATTCGTGAAACATCATCGGATATTTCTTTGGCTTTTCCGCTCCTTCGACTGTGCTGTACACCATCACGCGCATGTCTTCGCCCAGGTCGAACTCGACGGGGCAAACCAGATTGCCTACGTTTTCGATGAACAGCACATCCAGGCCGTCCACCGGAAAACTGTGCAACGCGTTGTGAACCATTCGCGCATCCAAGTGGCAAATTGTGCCCGTGGTAATCTGGTGAGCCGGCACGCCCAGCGCCGCAATGCGGTCAGCGTCAATAGTGGTCATCAAATCGCCTTCGATTACGCCCAACCGGTATTCGTCTTTCAGCCGATTGATGGTTTGTTCCAGCACGGACGTTTTGCCCGCGCCCGGCGCAGACATGAAATTGACGACGAACAAACCCTGATCGCGAAAATGCTGGCGATTATGCGCCGCCAGATCGTCATTGAATTCCAGGATGTTGGTTTCGACTTTTACCTGACACATAAGCTCTCCATTCAAACTTTGACCTCCCACGAAGTCACACAAAAAATCACGAAGGAAAAAACGTTTTCGACAGGCTCAAAAGAGCGTTCAAACAAGTCAGCTTGCCAGGTTTTCTTCGTGTCTACTTCGTGTGGCTTCGTGGGAAAAAGGTGAGTTATTCCATATCCACGTATTCCATCTGCATTTCGCGCCCGGCGATGATCTGCAACGGATCGCCGCAGCTTGGGCAGAAAAAGTTGTAATCGCGCGGAGAGCATTCGCACTCGCCGCATTGGACGCAGGTAACGCGCAATTTGACGGTTTCGACTTCCAGTTCCGCCTGTTCCGCCAGCGTTCCGCGCTTCATCACTTCAAAAGAAAATTCCAGGGCTTCACGAACAACGCCTCGAAATTCGCCCAAGCGAAGTTTGATGCGGTTGATGCGCCCGCCGCCGTTTTGCAACGCTGTGCGAATGGCCAGATCCAACACTCCTTGAGCAATTGCGGCTTCGTGCATGGTCAAACTCCGGCAATGGACAGGACCGGCAGCTCGCGTTTGCGATCCGGTAATTGCGTTGGCATCGGTTGTGCCGCCGTTTGTGCGGCAATGGATTCGGCCAGGTGGCGAATGCCGTCGTCCATATCTTCGGGCTGTGCCTTGGCAAGCTGTGGAAATGCGGCAATTTCAATTGTGCGCAATGTGAGCTTGCCATTGGCGTTGCGGTATTCGCCCCACCACACGCCGGAAACTTTCGCTTCCTGCCAGAAAGTGGTTTCCGAACCGCCCAATTTGACAGTCAGTTGGCCGCGTCCCAGCACTTCATCCAGCAACGCGGAATCGTCGTTGGTCAGCGGGAAATTCAAAATGTTGATGGTGCGAGTTTCGCCGCCAATGCGCAGCCGTTCCAGCGCGCGTTGAATTTCATTGAGCAGCGGCAAAGCATTCATCAGTTCCATGAGGTTGACTCCAGCGTTTCACGTGCGCTGTGATTTGTTGGACGACGGGAGCCACTGCGGCAGCGACTTCCGCAGTCATTGGTTCCGCCCATTCGTTGCATTTCGGCTGGACGCCAAAAAACAAAAATTCTGTCGGCGTTTCTCCCATCAATTGCAGCAACGCCAGCACTTCGTTGAATCCGACCTGATGTTCGGACATCTTGATTTGCAACCGCGCGGGAACGTCGGCGGCGTTGAGTTTGACGGTTTCGCCCGGCTGACCGCCGAAGGCAATCGCATCGGCGACGATGATATGAGTGCGCCCTTGCAGATACGGCAGCAGGTATAGCCCTTGCGAACCTCCATCCACAATTTCTACGCCGTCCCAAATCGCGTCCAGGCCGCGCGATTCTTTCAACTGACGCGCTACCTCGACACCGAAACCGTCATCGCCAAGCAAAGGATTCCCTATGCCCAGCACCACAGCATTCATTACTTTTTCCCCCAATGGCTGTGATCTTCTTCCCAGCTTTCCGGGCGCGATTTGTAGCCTGTGATGATGGAAGAAATCAGCCCGCGCTCGGTCAAGACTTCGTAATAAATGACAAAGCCGATGTGGTGAATGGCAAAGCCCAAAATCAGCCACATCGCCAGCCGATGCAGCATTCGCACGCTGGATTCTCCGCCCAGGAAGGGGATGACCCAGCCAAAAAAGACGTTCAGCCATCCGTCAGGATTGATCGCGCCTTTCATCGCAAATCCCGTCACGCCGATGAAAGCGCATGCCAAAAACAGCAGCATGTACGTCAGCGATGCCAGCGCGTTGTGATCCAGCGTCGGCGCGTATTTGCCGATGTAACGCAACGACAAATACTCTTTCAGCTTCCAGCCGACTTCACGCCAAAAATGGGCTTGCCACGGGTGAGCACGGAACCATTGGCGATACGTTTTACCGCCAAAGAACCAATACAACCGGAACAATCCGTTGACCGAAAAGATAATCGCCGCCAGAAAGTGGACGTTTTTCATCGTCGCCATCGTGCTGGCAAAAAATGGCTCGTCTACGTTTGGCCGGAAGAATGGGCCGCCAATGTAAAAGCCGGTGTAGACCAGCGCCACCAGGCAGACGACATTGATCCAGTGTCCGGCGCGAACGGCGCGATCCCAAATGTAATAGCGCACGGTATGTTCGGCGCGGTCGGTGGAAATGGCTTTGATGCTTTTTACTGTAGAGGGAATGACTTTGGTTGCCATACTGTGTGCCCTCCTATTGCACTTCGACCTGCACGATCTCGTTGCCCTGGGCATCAAGCACGTGGGTGGAACAAGCCAGACAAGGGTCGAACGAGTGAATCGTTCGCAGGATTTCCAGCGGTTGTTTGGGATCGTAAACCGGCGTTCCGATCAGCGACGCTTCAAACGGGCCGTGCTGACCGGTCGGGTCTTTGGGCGAACCATTCCAGGTTGTCGCGACGACCGCCTGGTAATTGGAAATCTTGCGGTCTTTGATTTTCACCCAGTGCGCCAGCGCGCCACGCGGCGCGGCATATGTTCCCACGCCTTTCATCTCAGTTTCAGGCCAGGTCGCCGGATCCCATTTTTCAGTATTGGCTGTTTGGTAATCGCCGGCTTTGATGTTGGCGACCAATTCTTCGTGGAGCTTTTTCATCAGGTAAACGGCGCGTTTGGTTTCCAGCGCGCGCGCCAACGTTCGACCCAAAGTGGAATAAAGCGCTTCTACCGGCACGTCGAGCGTCTTCAAGGCTTCGTCCACATAGGATTTCACTTCTTCGTCGCCGTGCGCGTATGCCAACAGCATCCGTGACAGCGGGCCGCCTTCCATGGCGTGGCCGCGCCAGCGCGGTGCTTTCATCCAGGAATACTTGTCGGACATTTCCAGAAATTCCCACGGAGGTTTCGGGCCGCTGTATTTCGGCATCGTTTCGCCGTCCCAGGGGTGATAGCCCTTTTTGTCGCCGCCGGAGTATTCGTACCAGGAATGCGCGACGAACTCCTGAACCTGTTCCGGGTCTTTCGTGTCAACTTCAAAAATCTCTTTCAGGTTGCCGTTCAGAATTGCGCCGCCTTTCCAGCGGTCGGATTTCTTGTCGCCGGGCACGGTGGGGAAATCGCCGTAATCCATAATTCCCTTGTTACTCAACCCTGCGCCCCATTTCGCCCAGTCTTTGTAAAACGAAGCAATGGCCATCAGGTCGGGCAGGTAAACCTGTTCGACGACTTCGATGGCTTCGTCAATCTTGGATTTGACCAAAGAAAGCTTGTCTATGTTGATGGCGTCGGGATGGTTGGGATTGATCGCGCACGGCACGCCGCCCACGATCAGGTTTGGATGCGGGTTTTTGCCGCCAAAGATTGCGTGGATTTTGACGATCTCTTTTTGCCACGCCAGCATCTCCAGGTAATGGGCGACCGCCATCAAATTGGCTTCAGGCGGCAGTTTGTATGCCGGATGTCCCCAATATCCGTTGGCGAAAATGCCGAGCTGGCCGGATTCGACAAATTTCTTCAGCTTGTTTTGCGTGTCGGTGAAATAACCGATAGAGGATTTTGGCCATTTGGAAATTTTCTGCGCCAGGTCCGCCGTGGCTTTCGGATCAGCTTTTAGCGCCGACACCACATCCACCCAATCCAGCGCGTGCAGGTGATAAAAATGCACCACGTGATCGTGAACTTGCAGCGTGGCCATCATCTGGTTGCGAATCAGATTGGCGTTTTTGGGAATGACAACTCCAAGCGCGTCCTCGACTGCCCGGACAGAAGTCACGGCATGGACCAGCGTGCAAACGCCGCAAATGCGTTGCGCCAACGCCCAGGCTTCGCGCGGGTCGCGGCCTTTCAAAATGATTTCGATTCCGCGAAACAGTGCGCTGGTGCTGGATGCGTCGCTGATAACCTTGTCGTCACCGACGACCGCTTGAATGCGTAAATGCCCTTCGATGCGTGTGATGGGATCAACAACAACTCGTTGTGACATGGCTTATTCCTCCTTTCCTGACGTAGTGGTTTCCGGTGGCGCGTCCTTGTGCGTCGCCTTTTTGACTGTGGAAGCAACCAGATGCGCGACGGTTGCCGCAGCGACTCCGCCCGCAAAAATGCCGCCAATCGTGTCCGCCGTGGCAAAACCGGGCAACGGAACATCCGCGACGTGTTGATATAGCGGGTTACGATCCCAGTAATCCGGCTCCGAACAGCCCAGGCACGGATGGCCGGATTGAATCGGGAAGCTGGTTCCGTCATTCCACTTGGTTACCGAACAGGAGTTGTACGTCACAGGCCCGCGGCATCCGACTTTGTACAAGCACCAGCCTTTGCGGGCACCTTCGTCGTCGAAGTTTTCGACGAACATTCCGGCGTCGAAAAACGCCCGGCGATAACATTTGTCGTGAATGCGTTGGCCGTAAAACACGCGCGGACGTTGCAGCCGATCCAGCACAGGCAGCGTGCCAAACGTCACCAAATGAACAATCGTCCCCATAATCACTTCGGGAATGGGCGGGCAGCCGGGAATGTTGATGACGGGTTTGTCTGTGATCAGTTTGTGAACAGGCTGACAGCCGGTGGGATTGGGTCTGGCAACGGTGACACAGCCGAACGAAGAGCAGGAGCCGACGCACAAAATCGCTTTTGCGCCCTTGGCGGCTTCGGTCAATGATTCCAGCGCGGTGCGTCCGCCGACGGTGCAATAAATGCCGCCATCGGCAGTGGGCACGGAACCTTCCACCGCCAGAATGTAATTGCCGTAATTTTCCTTCATCCCGTTGCGGACGATTTCTTCGGCTTGATGGCCTGCCGCCGCCTGAATGGTTTCCATGTAATCCATCGAAATCACACCGAGCAGCGCTTCAGAAGCCAGCGGATGCGACGATTTGATCAGCGATTCCGAACAGCAGGAACAGGCGGCAAAATTGAGCCAATAAATAGGCGGGCGTTTTTGAGTTTCAAGCGCGTTGACGACTTGTGGCAGGACGGTTCCCTCTAGTCCCAGGAACGCAGTGGTGGTCGCGCAAAACCGCAAGAAGTCTCGCCTTGAAACGCCGCTGCGCCGCACTGCCTCATAAAAGGTTTCGGCTGGCATGATTTCCTCCCTGGATAAACCAAATTCCTAAGCGCCGGGCTTAGGCGGAGTCCGGAGTCTATGATTGCTGGCGGAGTGTTTGATTAAGCTTGAAAACGAGTAGAACTAAGAACTGCGTCTATGGCGTCAGCAATTGTTGTTCCAACGCTTTGCCTGACTGGCGGAAGGCTCGGACGCAAAGTATGGCTCTTTTTCAGCAGGATTCCTCAAACCGTGCAGGGGAAATTTCTCAGCGCTGCGGAAACTTACACATTGCAGGTTGAGCGCAATGTTGCCAGTGCAAGGGAAGAAAGAGTAGGTTGTCGCCAGAAACCAGTTCGAACACTCTTACGGCTGGGTTGATTCCGAGGAACATTGACCATGAAAAAGAATACTCCCTGGGGCGAAATCGAAATCTTCGACGCCCATACGCACTTTTTCTCGCATCGCTTTTTTCAACTTCTGGCTGCGCAAGTTCCGGCATTGCAGAATTCTACGGACCCTGTCGCCCGCATTGGCGAATTGACGGGCTTTGTCATGCCGCCCGCAGATCCGGCTGAATTTGCGGCGGTTTGGACAGCGGAATTTGATCGCTATGAAATTGCCGCGGCAATGATGATGGCCAGTTTGCCGGGGGATGAAGAATCCATCGCGGCGGCAGTGGCGGCGAATCCCAACCGCATCTTTGGCGCATTCATGTTCGATCCCACAAAACCAGACGCGGAAACACGCGCAGCGCGAGCTTTCGACGAATTGAATCTGCGCGTCGCCTGCCTGTTCCCGGCAATGCACCAGTATTCCATTGCCGAAAGCGAAGGCGCGCGGGCGGTTGTTGCGCTGGCCAGCGAACGACCCGGCACGGCGGTGTTTGTGCATTGCGGCGCGCTTTCGGTTGGCATCCGAAAGAAACTCGGCTTGAAATCTCCGTTCGATATGCGGCGCTCAAACCCGCTGGAGATTTATAAACTGGCGGCTGAATTTCCGTCGGCGAAATTCATCGTTCCCCATTTCGGCGCTGGGATGTTTCGCGAAACGATGATGCTGGCTGATCTTTGCCCGAATGTTTTCATTGATACTTCCAGCAGCAACAAGTGGATGAGCTACGAGTCGTCGCCGGTTGATTTGCCGACCGTTTTCAAACGAGCGATGGCAGTTGTCGGACACGAACGATTGCTGTTTGGAACCGATTCTTCGTTCTTCCCGCGCGGCTGGCACGAAGCCATTTTTTATTCTCAGGTGAATGCTTTGGTGGAAATTGGCGTCAGCGAAGAACAGGCGCAGGCGATTTTCGGAGGCAATCTGCGCCGTTTGCTGCAACGGCTCTAAATCAGAACACGCAATATTTAGACAAACCACTAACCACGGATGAACACTGATTCCCTCAGATGAACACAGGTATCCACAAAATTTGATCCGTGTTTATCTGTGCCGATCTGTGTTCATCTGTGGTTTCTTTTTGGCTGTACCGATGTTGCATGGCTTAATGTAGCGGCTGTTTTCAATTGGTCGCAATCCCCGCCAGGCCTCTTTCAAACATGTTCAGGCTGTTCAACCGATCAGCCCCGAACAGTTCCTTTGCGGCTCCTTTTGTAATCTGAATGCTTTCCTTGCTTCCTTCCGGCGAAGATAACTGGCAAGGACGCGACCGAGTCGCCGAAAGCGTCACGCTTTTTTCCTCATTCATGTCGTAGATGACAATTCTTCTGCCGAAAAAATCGCTGCCGCTGCATACCACTGCTTCGTCATCCCGAAATTGGGCGTTGAGCGGAAAGCTCAGCCGGATTTCGTTTAATTGTCTGGCAAAGGCTCCTTTTTGGCGTTCGCATAAATTTTGAAGCCCTTTTGAGACGGGATTTTCCGGAGAGAGTTTCGAAATCTCTTCAACGATTTTGGGATCGGTTACCGGATAAAGCTTATGGAATTCGCCGAGCAAGGCAGTCATTTCGCGCCGGGAGTTTTCATCTTTGAAAACTTTGTCCAGCAGGGCTTTCATGGATTGCAGATCATTTTCGACGTTCATATCCACCGAAGCCGATCCGATTTTCATGCTCAGTTTGCCTTTGCTGGCGTTAGAGCGGCTCATCAGATAGCCGAAGATCAGCCCCATCACCAGCAACACTCCGGCAATCATGTAATTGTAGGGCGCTATTGTTGGCCGAGCTGTCAAGTTTTCAGGTTCGGACATAGATTCCTCAGGAAATGGCTGCGAGCCGTGAGCGGCAGTTACAGCGTCTTCAGATATTCGATGACCTGACGCTTTTCTTTCTCGCTCAGTTTGAAGCCAAACGGATGGCCTTGATTGCTGAGGCCGGGAATCGTCGTGTCCACGACGCGGCGGCGAACCTCACCTGGAGCATCCTTGGGCGCTGGCGCGTTCAGCGATTCGATTTTCAGGCCGACATCCGTTGAATCGTAATCTTTCGCGCTGCCAATGCGGCGAAAGTATTTCGGACGCGCTTCGGCAGTCAGCACACCGTAAATTGTCGGCACCGAACCGTTATGGAAATACGGAGCCGAGGCCCACACGCCATCCAGCGGCGGCGCGACGTAACCGGTCGGATATTCGTACCCTTGCTCACCGCTTTTGCCGAACCAGGTTTTCTTGTAATAGTCGCGGAACTCTTTGGTCAGCTTGGTCAGCCGCATGGAATCGGTGCCGACAACTTCCAGCGGCACAATCTTGTTCGGATATTTGCCGTCCGTGCCGTAAGTTCCGTGGCAACCCGCGCAGGTTTTGGTGAAGACTTGTTTGCCATCCGCAGCCAGCTTCGCGTCAACCGCCAAGGGATATTTCGGCGCTTCGATGGATTTCAGATAGGCCAGAATGTCTTTGAAATCCGGCTCCCACGAACGAATCTTTGCGCCGTCCGATTCGCCCATCGTGAACTGCATAATCGCCCGCGAAAAATCGCCTTTGACGCCACCGTCTGCATACAACGCCGTTTTCTTTTTCAGATACCACCACGCCGGAGGATCAATATCGAAGTCTGCATAATCGCCCATCGGGACAGGGTCTTTGCGCGGAGAAAGGTCTTCGTTGCGGCGGCGCAGCAGTTCCAGGCTGAAAATGAACGCGTTCGTGCGCCCGCGCGATTGGCCAAAGGTCAGCGTGAACGGACCTTTCAAACCTGTGGCTTTGGTGGCGTCTTCATAAAGCGTTTGCATGTCTAGTTCTGTGTTGGGCATGCCGATCTTGCTTTCGCCGGTAATAGGCACGCGGCCTCCGTGGCAAAGCATGCAGGTTTGCACCCACATTCCCTTGTCGTTGACCAGGAACTGCAACGGCCCGCCTTTGTTATCCCATGTCGCCTGGCTGAATCCATATCGCTCAAAGGCGAGTTTGAGAATGGAATCCGGGTCCTTGGGATTAATCCTGGCTTTCCATTCCGGCTCCCAGGCTCTGGAAACCAATTCCAGCAACTGCCGGTTGAAGCGCGGCGTGTCATAAGCGTTGTGCGTCAGGTTGTAAAGGCCTCGTTCTTCCGCAGTCTTTTCGGCGGCGTTTGGCCCTAACGGCGAAATCAGCAACGTGACAGTGAATAAAGCAAAAAGGGCTAAAAAGATTCTTTGGATGGTTCGCGGTTGAGCCATAAGCCTCCTCAGTCAAGCAGTATTTCGACAAAATCTGCCGGTTTAATTGCTTCGACAGCTGCAACGATTTTGCCGGAATTTGCCCGTATTGTTCCCCAGTGATTTGTAGATAGGACGAGAATAGCGATTCTGCGATCAATCAAATTTTGCTGGTAACGAATGTTTTTATCAGATGTGATGAATAAGTCGTATTCGTTTTCAGCCAGACGAAGTAGCTGGCCATTATTGTATGCACCCCAACCAATTTCCTGTGCTGTTTTGGCATGGTGACCAACGAAAAACTTGATGATTGGGCGGGGTACACATTCGTCTATCAAAATCTTCACGCTGCCGCCTTTTGCGGAATAACCTGCTCAGATTCAGACAAAGTTTGCATAGCGGCCTTTTGCAAAATCATTTGCTCAGCTTCGGACAAAATTTGCATCACCGCTTCGCGTGTAACGGAAGGGAAAAAATCAAAAAACTCTTCAAGTGAGTAGCCCCATTGAACGTAGTCGAATAAAGTTTTTATCGGAACACGTGTGCCATGAAATACCGGAGTGCCCCCTAAGGTCTCAGGATCAATTGTGATTGGTAGGGTATCTGACTTCAAAACTTGCATAACTGCCTCCTAATCAAGCGCGGTAAGCTTAGCGGCACTGCACCTTTCTTCGCAAGACAAAGAGGCTTGAGTTACAGTGCAGCCGTGTGCGGAATTGCCGGAATCTACAATTATCAGAACGATCAGCCGGTCAGTGAATCTGTCTTGCGGCGGATGGTGAATGCGCTGGTTCATCGCGGGCCTGACGATGCAGGGTTTTATGTCAACGGACGAATTGGGCTTGGGCATCGCAGGCTTTCAATCATTGACGTGGCCGGAGGTCGCCAGCCGATTTTCAATGAAGACGGTTCGGTGGCAATTGTCTTCAATGGAGAAATTTACAACTACCGCGAACTGGCCGCGCTGGTTGAAGCTCGCGGCCATCAGTTGCGAACAAACTCTGACACCGAAACCATCGTTCACCTGTACGAAGAATTTGGCGAAACCTGTGTTGAACACTTGCGCGGAATGTTCGCTTTCGCACTATGGGATGCGCGCGAGCAAAAGCTGCTGCTGGCGCGTGATCGTGTCGGCAAAAAGCCGCTGTATTTCGCTGACGTCGGCGGCGCGTTGATTTTTGGTTCTGAGCTAAAAGCTTTGCTGGAACACCCAGCGATGCCGCGCGAAGTTGATCCGCTGGCGGTTGCTGATTACTTCTCTTACCAATTCGTTCCCGCTCCGAAAACAATTTATCGCCAAGCTAAAAAGCTTCGCGCCGGACATTTCCTGATTGTTACTCCCAGCGGGATAAGCGAGCGGCAATACTGGGACATTGATTTCAGTCAGACGGAACAGCGCAGCGAAGCAGAATGGAGCGAGATGCTGCTGGACGAATTTCGCTCGGCGGTGAATGGCCGTTTGATCAGCGAAGTCCCGCTCGGCGCGTTTTTGTCTTCGGGGGTGGATTCGTCGGCAGTTGTCGCGATGATGAGCCGAATCAATTCGCGGAGCGTGATTACGACCACAGTTGGTTTCAAAGAAGAAAAATTCAGCGAAGCCGATGATGCCAGGCGGTTTGCCGAAAGCTTGAACACCGACCACCACGAACGGATTGTCACACCAGACGCGGTTAGCATCATCAAAAAACTGGCCTGGCATTTCGACGAACCGTTTGCCGACGCTTCGGCGATTCCGACGTTTTACGTTTCTCAGGCTGCACGCGAATTTGTGACCGTCGCTTTGTCAGGCGATGGCGGCGACGAAAGCTTTGCCGGGTATCGCCGTTACGCGTTTGATGCGGTGGAAAACCGCGTGCGAAAACTCGCGCCCATCAAGCCGCTGTTTGGCGCGCTGGCGGCGGTTTACCCGAAAGCCGATTGGCTGCCGCAACCGCTTCGGGCAAAAGCCACGCTGCGAAATTTGTCTCTCGATCCTGCGCGGGCGTACTTCAATTCGGTTTATGGAGCGATGGCGAATGAACGAGATGGTTTGCTCAGTGGCGATCTTCGCGCACAGTTGCGCGGCTATGATCCGTTTGAGGTTTTCGCCGAGCATTACCGGCGACCAAAAACTGATGATCCGATTTCTCGCGCGCAATACGCAGACATCAAGTTGTATCTGGCCGACGACATTCTGACGAAAGTGGATCGCGCCAGTATGGCGGTTTCGCTGGAAGTGCGCTGCCCGCTGCTGGATCACCGATTGATGGAACTGGCGGCAAAAATTCCTTCATCGTTGAAACTTCGCGGTCGCGAGGGCAAATACATTTTCAAGAGAGCAATGAGCGGGTTGCTGCCGCCGGAAGTTTTGAACCGCCGAAAACAGGGATTTGTCGTTCCTTTGGCGGAGTGGTTGCGTAAAGATTTGCGGGAATTGGCGGAAAGCCTGCTGTTTGATTCGGCGGCAAGCGATGGCTGGCTGGAACCTGTGGCAATTAGAAAGCTCTGGCAGAGGCATCAATCCGGTTTGCGAGACTATTCGCGTCCACTTTGGGCGGTTTTGATGTTCCGAATGTGGCAGCGAACTTTCTAGCAATGAACATTCTCACCTTCACTACACTTTGGCCAAATGCGGAGCAGCCAAGCTTCGGCGTTTTCGTCAAACATAGAATCGCAGCCCTGGCGAAACTTGATGGCGTGAATGTTCGCGTTGTCGCGCCTGTACCGTACTTTCCAGGCACGCCCCGCTGGCTGCCGCGCACGGTGCTGGCGCGCTGGCAGCAAGTGGCGCACATACCCAGGGCGGAAATGATAGGTGAGTTGCCGACCTCTTATCCGCGTTATCTGGTGACGCCGAAAATCGGGATGAGTTTTTATGGCGGCTGGATGGCCAGCGGCACTTGGGAAACAGTCCGGCGGCTTCACGCCGAAAAGCCGTTTGATTTGATTGATGCGCATTATGCGTACCCGGACGGTTACGCCGCGACGGTAATCGGCGAGCGGTTAAAGATTCCGGTTGTCATCACCGCGCGCGGAACCGACATCAACTTGTTTTCCCGTATGCCGTTGATTCGCCCAAAGATTGTCCAGGCTCTAAACCGAGCCGCTGGCGTGATCGCCGTCAGCGAAGCTTTGAAAACGCGAATGGTCGAACTTGGCACTCCGCCAGAAAAGATTGCCGTTATCCGCAATGGCATTGACCGTGAAGTTTTTTTTCCGCGAGATCGTGATGACGCCCGGCTAAGGCTTGGGCTTGATCCTGAAGATCGTATTTTGCTGGCTGTGGCAGCGCTGGCCCCTGTAAAAGGCATTGATCGGCTGATTGCGGCAATGGCTTTGCTGAAAGCGGCGGAGCCTGGAAGCCGATTGAAGCTTCTGGTGATCGGCGAAGGCACGGAACGCCGCGCACTGGAATCTCAAATCTCAAATCTGAACTTGCAGGGTTGCGTTCGATTGCTGGGCGCAAAGCATCAAAATGAATTGGCCGATTGGTATTCCGCCGCTGACCTGTTTTGTCTGGCCAGCCACCGCGAAGGTTGTCCAAACGTAGTCGTCGAATCGCTGGCTTGCGGGTTGCCAGTTGTTGCAGCAAACGTCGGCGGAGTCGCAGAACTGCTCAGTTCGCAAACCTGCGGACAGTTGATTTCAGTGCCGAACGCCGAAAATTTTGCTGCCGGAATCCAAACTGCGCTTGAAGCCGTATGGAATCGCGAGGAAATCGCAGCTTCAAGTGGCGCAAAATCGTGGGACGAAGTTGCGAGCGAAGTTGGGCAATTTTTCACTGAGCTTGGAGGCGTCGCCAAAGATCAAAATAACGATTGAATCGCGTTGTTCGACAAAGTACACTCCGCCCGCATTTGAAAACGCGCTCAGCTTTATATTTAGCGGTTAGTGATGTTTCAG
>CAYLJQ010000118.1:0-13263 GCA_964383955.1 uncultured Heliomicrobium sp.
ATAATCTTCGGAATTTCCCCGCTGATGTTTTTCATCGCTTCGCGCGAGGTTTGATCGGTTAACGCCTGCGTCAGATTCAGCAACCCATTTTGAAATTCCATCCAGCGGTTCATGCCTTCCTGCATTCCGCCCAGAATCGAATCAAACAATCTTCGCGTGGGATCAGGCTGCGGTTCGCGCACTTTGGCGGCGGGCTTAGGCGGAATCGGAGCAGGCGTCGGCGAAAAGTCCAGCACGATTTTCAGCAAATCCACGCCGGACATGCCATCCACCATGCAGTGATGCACGCGGCAGATCATCGCAGTCTTTCCGCCTTCCAAACCATACACCAGATAAATGTCCCAGAGCGGTTTGTGACGCTCCATCATCGGCGTCAGGATTCGCCCGGCCAGATCAATCAATTCCTTTTCGCCGCCAGGCGCATCAATCTGAAGCTTGAAGATGTGATTTCGAATGTTGAAGTTGAGATCGTATTCCCACGTCGGATGGCCCAGGTTGAAGGGATCGGGCACGACCACCTGCTGATAGCGCGGCAGCAAGTGCATCTTCGCGTCCAGCATCGCCACGAACTTTTCAAAGGGCAGTTCGCCGTCAAACAGGCTGACGCTACCGATGTGCATCGGCGTTTCCTTCTTTTCAAAATACAGGAAACTGGCATCCATCGAAGACAACCGACGGTTCAGTTCAGGTTGGGACATACAGTTTCTCCGTTAGGCAATGTGGGCTACGTGCCTTTCTACAACCGAAGTATAAAGTTCTGGTTGGGCGCAGATTTCATCAATCTTCCGAGAAACATTCGGTTCTAGATAAACAATTCCACAGTTCAAACATTTAATCATCGGAATGTTTTCGATAATCACAGCATCTGCTCCACTACCAAACAATTCATCCCGTCGAACTTCATGGGCTGCCTGCTTGCCACAATTGATACAAGCTTTAGCGTTATTTTCAGTAGTCATAATCGGTGATTCTCAACCTATAAACGGTAATAACAATGGTCGCACGGTCGTGTCCAAGTTTAGCAACAACTGCTATTTCGTCACCGCTACGAGCATCGCCATAAATTACATATTTTTCCTGTTGCCAGTCTTCATCGAATTGCTGTTCGACGATCTCTCCTGTCAAAAGACAACTGATAACGTCATCGTACACCAAGCCATCAGCTTTCAATTCGCGGTTGGCGTGAATCACAAGGTAGACTTGGCCCGCCAATGCCGCTTCCCGCATTTGCCTGATAATCTCATCAAACACTATTCGTCAAACCTCGAATCTTCAATTCGCCGCCCACACATCCACCAAATACCGATTTTGCGCCGTTAATTCATTCAACCAAGCATCCGCTGTTGCTGCATTCGCGCCGGTCTTTTCGCTGTAAATCGCGGCGAAAGTTCTACGCACGTCAGGAGCCATGCGGCTGGCGTCTCCGCAAACGTAAATTACTGCTCCGGCTTCGATCATTTGCCAGATGTCATCTCGGCGTGCGTAGATTTCATCCTGAACGTAACATTTTTTCTGTCCTTCGACGCGAGAGAAAGAAGTGAAAAGCTGAGTCACGCCCGCTTCGACAAAACGGTTCAGTTCGTCCTGGTAAATGAAATCTTGCTCTGGATGGCGGCAGCCGAAAAACAGCAGCGAGCGGCCAATCGCCTTACCAGCGGCTTTCAATGCAGCACGTTCCTGCAAAAAACCCCTGAAGGGAGCAAAGCCGGTTCCAGGGCCAATCATCACAATTGGCACCGTCGGATCATCCGGCAAACGGAATGCAGACTTGGTGTCTTTGACGAAAGCGTAAAGCACATCGTTTTCGTTTTGCCGCGCCAGATAGTTGGTGCAAACGCCCTGGAAAACTCCGCGACCGGAACGCGCCGGAGCATCAATAACTGCCACGGTAATGCTGCAAGTTCGTTCGCCAGCAAGCGGCGAAGAGGAAATCGAATAATACCGCGGCCGTAACGCCGGAAGCATTTCCACGTAAACTTCAAACGGCAAGGTGCAAGCCGGAAATTCTTCCAGTAGATCAATCAGCGATTTTCGCTTTGCCAGCACGTCTTCCTTGTACCGCGCGGCACTGGCTTCATCTTCTCCCAGCAAGGCTTGAAGCTGAATCTTTTCCGGCGGGCATTCGGTGTATTCGACCAACGTTTGAATCTGGCTGCGCGTCGCCACGTCTTGAAGCTCTACGTAATCGCCGAGCAAGCGAAACACGGAAATCGTTTGATTGATCGGCAAAAAGGATTTGCGATTCGTCGTCGGTTTCAACCGAATATAAACATCGCGGGCAAAACCAAACCGCTCGGCAACGCGCTTCACCAGCGCTTCGCTGTTGTGTGGAATGACGCCCAGATGATCGCCTGCGCGATATGTGACGCCTTCCGGCAATTCCAGTTCAATGTGACGCGTCGAACGATCTGAAGGATTCGCGCGGCCCTTGTTATGAAGCTCTCGGTTGATGCGAACTGTCATGGGCTTCGAATCAAACGAATCCACAAACGGACTCATCTGCTGCCCCGGAACAATCTCAAGCCGATACAGCGGCTTCGACTCTTCAGCTTCAATTCGAATGCCCACACTTTCGGCGACTGTGCGGCGCAACGGTTGATACCAGCGTTGAAACTGCCCGTCAAAATCGTCACGCGCATCGCCTTCGCCGTGCGGATAAAGCCGCTTGGCTCCGTGCGCCGCCAGTTGTTCATCAATCAAACGAGGCACCGCCTGAAACGTCGCCGCCCAATCGCGATTGCCGCAACCGAAAACCGTGTACGTGACTCCCGCCAGCGCATCACTGCCAAGCTCTTCACTTTTCAGCCAATCGCAAAACTTCACGGCATTGTCCGGCGGCAACCCGTTGTAAGACGATGTGACAATGGCCATCAATCCTTCTTTCGGCAACCGCCCGGTGTAATCATCCAGCGGAGCAACTTTCACCACAAAGCCATTCGCTTCGGCATCGTGTGCGACACGCCGGGCCAGTTCTTCCGCCGTTCCCATGTTCGATCCGAACAGGACAAGCAAGGGCGTATCGTGTTTCTGTATGGTGGCCGGTGGCAGGTGCTCGGTGCTCGGATAAGAATTTTCATTTGAGGCAACTGAGCTACGCACACTATTCCCTGGCAACCGATCACCGGCAACAGGCAACCGGCGGCGAACTTTAATTCGCAAATCATCCGGCTTCAGCGTCAATGTCTCTTTGATTTTCAGTTGATAGCGTGTGTGATCCACCAGCTTGAAGCGTTGCAGGATCATTCCCAACACCAACGTCGCTTCCTGCAAAGCGAACTGGCGACCAATGCAGGCACGCTGACCGTTGCCAAAAGGTTTGTAGGCATTGGCAGGCCGTTTTGCTTCGGCTTCGGGGTTGAAGTTGTCCGGGTTGAAGGCTTCAGCATTGTCGCCCCAAATGCTCTTATCGCGATGCAGCATCGGCAGCAAAATGTTGATTGTGTCCGTATGCTTGATTTTGTATTTGCCGCCGATGACCGTGTCTTCGTAAGGATACAGCCCGATGGCCGGAGCCGTTGGCCACAATCGCAAAGTCTCTTTCAGAATTTGCGTAATATATTGCAGCCGATTGACCTGCGCATATGTCGGTTTGATGGAAAGATCACGGCCCAACACGCGATCCACTTCTTCGTAAGCCTTGACCAGAACTTCGGGATTGTTCAGCAACGCGTAAATTGCAAATGACAACAGGCCGCTGGTCGTTTCGTGCCCGGCAATCAGGAAGGTGATGATTTGATAGCGAATGTTCAGGTCTTCCAGCTTTTCGCCGGTTTTCTTATCCACGCCGCTGAGCATGTAGCTGAGCAAATCCGGTTTGTCGGCCAAATCATCGCCGCTGGCTTTTCGGTCGGCAATGATGCGATCAACCGTTTCGTTCATGCAGCGAATGTCGGCTTTTAGTTGCTTGTCCCGTCCCTGGCGAATCAACCCTTCCAGCGGAACGTCGCGCAGTTCATCCAGTGAAGTCGCCAAGCCGCCGGCCATCGCGCTGACAAAAGGATGATAGCCATCTTGATAAAACGAATTCAGCCGGTAATCGAATCCGCACAACCCAATTGTGTCCACCGTCAGCCGCGTCATATCGGCGGAAACGTCAATTTCGTCGTCATCGTTCAGCCGCTCCCACTTCAGAACCAATTGCTCTGCAATATCCAGCATCATCTGGTGATAGCCCTGCATCGCGCGATGGCCAAAGTTCGGCAGCAAAATATTGTGCGCTTTTGACCAGTTTGGCTCTTCGGTTTTGGAGGTGAACAAACCATCGCCGCTGAATCGCCGCACCAGCCGCAAAGCCCCGCGAATGGATTTGTCGAAGCGTTTTTCGTCGCAGAC
Organism: uncultured Heliomicrobium sp.; assembly: GCA_964383955.1. Lineage (GTDB taxonomy): Bacteria > Acidobacteriota > Blastocatellia > RBC074 > RBC074 > RBC074. Next base: position 4,333 of record CAYLJQ010000118.1, read on the forward strand.
TTCGTTGACCAGTTCGTAGCCCGAAAGAACGATGGCAACGCGCCCGCGCATTTCCAGGCGATAGATTGGACCGTATTCACGCGCCAGCCGGACCATATCCTGAATCGGCGACGTTGCACTGAGGTCAAGCAGGTTTTCGAGCAAAAACTTTTCTGGAGGCTGTGGAATGCGGACTATGTTTTCTGTGCTCATCGTCACCTCACGTTTCATAACGCGGCGTCAAAAGCGCAAAACTGATTCCAAACAAGCGGCTTTGTTGACGCAAAAATTGGGCAAGACATTCGGCTTGTGGCGGCAAATTGCCGAGCAGTGGTTTTTCGTCGGAAGTGATCACAAAAGCGGAAGCATCGTGCGGCTTCCCTGCCAGCCAGTATCGAACTTCCGGATTCGCGGCAAGGTTTTTCAGCCACTGCGAATTGCGACGAACCGTGCTGAAGACAACCACGCTTCCAATGCGCGTCGCCAATACGGGAATGTTGATCTTTTGCCCGGATTTGCGGCCAGTGGTTTCCACCACAATTGCGCCGGTCGGCCAAAACAACGGGTTGCCGAAACCCGCGCGAACCAGTGGTTCCGCAAACCGGTTTAGCTCCTTGAAAAACTGCGTTTGAAAATTTTCCAGCGTTTGCGTGAACATCGCCACCGCCTTTTTTTAGCCGTTTAAGCCCGTCACGTCGTAACTCATGACAATCAAATCGTGCGTGCGTCCTTGCCTATCCATCACATAATCAGCCATCAAAGCTTCCGCTTTGAATCCCAATCGCTCGAACACTGCTTGAGCGCCGCGCTGTTCCGAAGCCATTTGCGCGACAATTTTCTGCAAGCCCATTTCTTCCGCAAGTGCGAAAACTTCGTTTGCCAGCACGTTTCCCAACCCCATGCCGCGTGCATCCGTGCTGACCAGCAATCGAATGTTGCCCAAATGCCGCGCCCAGTTGGTTTCGCTGCGAACCAGCGTGCCCAACCCCATCATGCGTCCTTCGGATTCGGCGACGACCGTCACCGTGCGGCTGGAATCAGAATGGCGCATCCAGCTATCAACAACTTTCGGATGCGAAATATCCAGCGGAAGAAACAGCAGGTCGTCGGCGGGCAGCGCCTGCGCAAATGCCAGCACCGCGTCCCGGTCTGATGCCTGCATCAATCGCAGGGCAATCTGTTTGTCTTTAAGCGTCACCGTCCGCGGATACGTGCGATTCGTTGGTTGAGACATGTTTGTGTAGAGCCTTTCAGGTAGATATGACGTGAGCGGAAATTACCACAGCCAGTCGGAAAGAAAGAAGGCGGGAAAGCGCGATTGAGAGATAGAGGGAAAAGAATGCTCTGATGATCTCTTTTCCCCTCTCTGCCTCTCTTTCCCTTTGTCTCTCAATCTACTTCTTAGGAGTGCTGCCAAAGAAGGGAAGCTGCGTCGCCAGATCTAGCCATCGCTTCTGAACTTCCACATAGTTGGTCACGGCTTGTTGCGCAAAATCGGCCAGCGCCGCAGCCGGTGAATTTTCTTCCAGGTTTAGGCCTTTTTTGACGGCTTCGATGACCTGCGCGTTTTGCTGCGCGGCAAAATCCAGCCATTGTGTGCGGGCATTGACGAATGTTTCGACTCCCTGCCCGGCAAAATCCGAAGCCGCTCGCGTCACATCTGCCGGATTGATGCTCACGTTTTCTTTGATCGCTTCGAACAACTGGCTGCTCTGCTGTGAAGCGACTTCGGCCCAGCGGCGTTGCGCTTCTACAAATCCTTCGTAGCCCCCACGCGCCCAACTTCCCAATTCAGGCGTCGGAGCCGAGCGGTAAAAATCCATGCCTTCTTCCACGGCTTTCAGCACCAGCGCGTTTTGCTGCGCGGTCAGGTCAATCCATTTTTTCTGCGCGTCAACCAGATGCTCTACAACCTGTTTTGCCCAATCGGCTGCGCCAGCATTTGCGCCTTGAGTTTCCTGCGCTGTATCCGGTTCGGTTTCTTTTGCGCTTTTCGCTTTGTTTGCCATAACGGTTTCTCCTTCTGGATTTAGTGATTGTGGTTATTTGCCTTGCGGCTGGTAAAGATTGCCGCTGCTAGTATCTTTTGGTTCAGTGCTTTTTTGCGATGCTCGCCGCATTCCTTCAATGAACGGCACGCTCCAGCCAAGGGCGAAATCCACCAGCGCAGGAGCAAAGGTGTTGGCAATGTTGATTGCCTGCGCATCCAATGCCGCGACAATTTCGGGCTGCGGGAAACGAGCCGCCTGAACAATCAGTTTCGCCATCTGGCTGGCGGGAAATTTCGGAACGTAATTCGGCATTTCCAAACCTGTGCTGTTCGCAGCTGCGTCAAAGATTTCGGTTTCGACTGCGCCAGGGTAAATCGTGCAAACGTCTATGCCTTCGGACATGACTTCCGCACGTAACGCTTCGGAAAATCCTGCCAGCGCGAACTTGCTGGCGCAATAAGCCGTCTCGAACGGCATGCCACGTTTGCCGAAAATGGAAGATACATTCAGGATCACACCGCCGCCATTTTGTTTTCGCATCTGCGGAACAACAGCGCGGCAGGCAAAAACCGCTCCCCAGAAGTTCACATCCATCAGTCGCCGAAAATCTTCCAACGGCATATCCGTAAACCGCGAAGCAATCGCCACCCCTGCATTGTTGACCAGCACATCAATACGGCCAAACTTCTCAATTGTCGTGGCAATCAGCGTTTCAACCTGGCCTTGATCCGCAATGTCCGTCGTCACTGCCAGCGCTTGTCCGCCTTTGGATTCAATCTCTTTGACCAATTCAGCTAATCGTTCCTGACGCCTTCCGGCGACGACGACCTTTGATCCCGCGGCGGCAAACGCGCGCGCAGTTTCGCGGCCAATACCGCTGGTTGCGCCTGTGATGATTACGACGGTTCCGCTCAACTTTCGAATCATGGTGATCTCTCCGGGAAAAGTGGTTTGACGGCAGCCATCATACGTCCACGCAAGAAAAGGTCAAGAATATTTTTCGCAATTGCGAAAAATATTCGCTGACACCTGCAACCCGGACTGGCCAAAATTCACCAGAAACATAGGTAAGACCTAAAACGTTCCTCAAAAACCTGCTTGCTCGCATCAGCGAAAAACATCTATACTTCGCGCCGCTGAAACAACCTTGACCTCAAAAACGAGAATTTTATGGCACAAAAGACAAGCAAATCGAAACCACGCCCAGCCAAAAAGCGAACGGCCAAACGCGCGGCGACCAAATCCTTCGGCATCGAAACTGGCGAACCGGCCAACGGCAACACCGTCATTATCAAACGATACGGAAACCGCCGTCTTTACAACACCGAAACGGGCAGCTATGTCACGTACCAAGACCTGATCGCGATCATACGCACAGGCCACGACGTGCAGGTGATAGATTCCACTTCGCAAACCGATGTCACCAAGTCAGTACTGATGCAGGCGATTCTGGAAGAAGAAAAGAACCAAAACCTGCTGCCGCTTCCCTTCCTGTTTCAGATTTTGCGTTCGCGTGAAGATTCAATCCAGGACTTTTTGAAAAATCATCTGTCCGCCAGCTTCGACGCGTACATGAAAACCAAGGAAGAGTTTGACCGCCGCTTTCGCAGCTTTTTGGAATTGGGAGCGAGCGCGCCGCAGATGTGGGAGCAACTTGTGCCGGGAGCTGAAGCCTTAAGAAACTTTTTTAGCCCGCCCAAAAAGGATAAGGACGAATCGAAATCATAGGCAATCTCAGTTCGTTTGTTTGCGGGGCTTTGTGGCTTGAAAACTGTCGTGAGCTTGCGACTGCTCTCGATACGCAACCATCCATTTCAATAAAGTCCGCAACTGCGTTGGCTGAAACCCTCGTTCCCGATTTTGCGCGCCGATTTCAAACGCAATTCGCCATTGCGCAAATAGAGTTTTGTACGCCGCAAAAACAGAATTTTTCGGATCGTAAATGCTTGTGGTTTCCGAAGTGACACCGTTCAATTCAATCACTTTGAAGTTTTTCCCTCGCTGAAAATCCTCAATACTGGGCGTGCGGATGTCGAAGCGGCCAAAATAAAACCCTTCGAAATGCTGGCAGATTCGATCAATTGCGGCTTCCAGCTCATCAGTTTTGACCCATCCGCCATCCAGAAAGACAGCGCCGCGACAGTGTGTGCCGAGTTCAACCAGCGTTACGACTTCGCCAGCAGCGGGTGTATCCCACAAATGGTTGGCATGGATGTCCAGCAGAAATCTGGCCATACAAACTGCCCGGCTATCTTTCAGGATCAGCTGTTCCAAGGTGCTTTTGCCATCGCCCGTAACAGTCGGAAACCGTTTTTCCGTAATTGCGAAAATTTTGCCCGTTGGCTGGTTTGGATAGCGATAGTAAAAGACGCCAAACTCTTCGCCGGGCAAAAATTCCTGGATCAGCGTATCAACGTTTGCCTGCCGTAAGTAACTTTCCAGTTCGGCATCCGATCGAATAACTCCGACGCCTGAGCCGCGCTGACCTGCGTCAGGTTTCAACACAACCGGGTAAGTCAGACTTTGATTGGAGATAAAGTCTTTTGCCGATTGGATCTTTTCTGCGGCGCTTACAGAAGCTGCCAGCAGTTGCCACGTTGGCAGAAAGTCTTTCGCATTTGCCAAACCGCGATAAATTTCCGCCTTCGATTCGCCGATGAAGCCTCCGCCGGGAATCGCGGGGTTTGCGACCGTGAACAGCGTCAGGCTGCGATGTTTGAGCATCAACCAGACGACGTAAATGACAACCGGAGGGTAAAAAACATAGGCAGGCCAGAATTCCCAATTCGTTATTCGCCGCCAACTGGAAACCAGCAATCGGCGGCCTCGCCAGGTCGAAATCCGCACCAGCGTTTTGACCGCTAGATAGATCAAAACTGCCGCAAGAAATGCTTTCAGCAACAAGCCTTGCCCCGCGAACAAAGCTGATTCGACCAATCCTTTCCCCAACAGCATTGCCAGCCCCACCAAGAGCGGCGTCCAGACAAGGCACGCAATTGCGAAATACAGGGCAAATTTCCAGAAGCTGGTTCGCAAAGCTCCGGCGGCAAAATACGTTGGCAACCGAGCGCCGGGCAAAAAGCGGCTGATGAAAATTACTTTTGCGCCTTGGTGCTGCATCCATTCGGAGCCGCGTTGGACAGCGCGTTCGCTGACAAACCATTTCACAGGTGCGCGCGACAACGCCGCTCTTCCCAACCAGCGTCCAGCCAGGAATAGCAGCAAATCTCCGACGTAAATTCCCAGAAAGCAGGCGAATGCTGCAAGTGCGAAATCAATTCGGCCCTGCGCCGCCATCACTCCGGCGGCAATGCAGGTCAGGTCTTCCGTGATCAACGTTGCAACCGCCAACAGCAGCACAGCGACAAACGCGGTCACACCAATGAACTTGGGCAGATTTCGTGCATCGAACGGCTGAAGCGATGCGGCTATACGAGCAGGCTCGGCCTGCGCTTTGGTCAACGCATTACCTGATTCAACTCTTGCAACGAAATCAGTTAACAGCGGCGCCAGGTAATCTTTCCGATTGAACACCATAAAGTGATCGTAGCCGGAAACAATCAGTTCGCTTTGCGGAACCAGCCGATGATGTTCGCGCGCGGCTTCGACCGGAACCAGAAAATCGTGCTGGCCGTGCAGGATCAGCATTGGTTTGTCGAATCGGTTGAGCAACGCGCGCAAAGGACGCTGGTCGGAATCGTAAAAGTTGCGGCTGTACGAAACAGAAAAATCTTGCGCATGCAAAGCCGGCGAAAGCGGCAAGCCTTCGCGCAATAGCCAGAATAAACCAAGCTGCAACCCGTGAACGGCGTGGTTCAGATGGTAATCGCCAAGCAATTCCATTTCCTGAACGCCTATGCTGGCCAGCATCGTGGCGGAAGCAATTCGATCAGGCGCGATGTCGTACAGGTTCAACACGACTCCGCCGCCCATGCTAAAGCCTAAAAAATGGGCGCGTTCAATTTTCAACTGATCCAACAGCGCAAGGAGATATTTGGCGTGCGCGCGAAGCGAATAATCGGGAATCTGACTTGTGGAAGCGCCAAACCCAGGCAGGTCGGGAATGATCAACCGATGCGACGTTTCCAGCATTGGCGCGATTTGGCTGAAATTACTTGCTTCGCCGGGGCTGCCGTGAAGCAAAATGATTGGCAAAGCAGATCCGGCAGACTGGCCACGATCCTGATAAGCGAAGCGAATCGGCTTGTTCAAAACTTGTTCGCCATCAATCGCATTGACGACCACAGAGCGGCAAGAAGGACAGGTTACTGGCAAAATTTCCACCGGCTGCCACCATCGCCAAACGTGCGCGGCCAAAACCAGCAACAGATAAAAAGCAAAAAGCCGCCAGCGCCAGCGCCGCCACCATAACCGCAGCTTGCCCAGTGCGTTGTCCATATCCATCAGGCTTTGGCCTGCCAGTATTTCAGTGTTGATGGAGCGACGCCGAAATCCGCCGCAGGCTGGAAACCTTGTATGCGCAGCAACATCGCAATCAACGCGTAATGATGAATCGTGTGGCTGAGCAGAAATTGCAGTTCGCGGCGGGTGGAAGAACGATTCCAGGAAGACATATTTTCGGCTTGCTCGCCTTCCAGCTTGACCAGCAATTCCTTGTCTTGATTCGCAGGCAACTGCTGTAGCTGCGCAATCGCATTGCCGATTTTGGCGCTGGCCGCTAAACGATCTTTTTCAATCAGTTCATTCCGTTCGCGCAAATCGTAATCAATTTTTCCCTGGGTGAAACCGCGCAGAAAGGCGTCGTAAAAATCCAGGCAGTGGCGTAAATGGCCGCCGACGGCGGCGTGCGTAATTTCCGACGCCACACGTGTATACAGTTCGTCATTTAACTGATTGAGCAAGTTCAGCCCTTGTCTGAGCAAATAAACATTACTGCTTGTCATGATTTTTTCAGTTGAATCGCCGATGAAAAGCCAACCACAGGATCGAAATGTTGATTGACCGCGCTCCACAATGCTTTTGCCAATACCTTTCGGTCATCAGCCTGAATTGCTTCTTCGCTGAAAACAATTGTGGCGTCGAATTTCGACACGGTCAGCAGCTTCAAAAAATGCGGCACAAAATCCCTGTCTCCCCACCAGCAAACAGCCGCATGCGCCGGAATTTCATTTGGTGGAGTTTCATAACGAATCGCCGCGTACGAAACCGGATAGGCGGCTCTGGCTGCGGGTTCCAACAACGCCGGGCTAAATGGCAATATGGTGCTGCCCATCGTGCTGGTTCCTTCGGGAAACAGGATCACGCCCAAGCCTTTGGCCAGAGTCTCATCAATCAGCCCAATGACGCGAGGAATATCCTGAAAATTCTTTCGATCAATAAAGATCGTGCCAATGCCGTTGGCCAACCAACCCATTCCGGGCCAGCCGGAAATTTCGTTTTTGGCGATGAAGGTGCATTCCAAGTGCCCGGCCAGCAGAATGATGTCTATGTAGCTGAGATGATTGGCAACCAGAAAGAACGGTGGTTTGGGCGGTTTGCCTTCCACGCGAACGCGCATGCCAAGGATGACGGCCAGCGACCTGGACCAGCCAATAAAAATCAGTTTGCGAAACCGTCGTCGCGTTGGGCTTTGAACCGGAAGCAAGGCTTTGCCAATCAACCACGCCGTCTGAAACGTCAAGGTTGCCAACAAAAAACCCGCCAAACGAAATGTCGCGCGAAACATTCTGAACACTTCTTCTTCGTCCTTTGGTTTACACGCCGAAAAACATGCGCTGCGTTTGCCTGTCCATTTCGAACAAATCAAACAGCACGAAAAAATCAATCGTCTTGAATTGGCGATCAATCGCCGGAGGACCGCAAACTTTGGCGCCAATCCTCAAATAAGATCGAAACAGCTTTGGCAATTTCACTTCGAAGGGCGTTTCAACCGCAAAATCAGCCGGGTAACATTCAAACCCGGTTTTCGGCGCAACAGCGTGGCTGGGATGCAAATGGCCTTCGCGTTCCAGCAATTCCATCGTCAACCTGCCTTCGCTGGCGTCCTGGCTGGTCAGGGAACAGCAGCCAAACAAAAACCGTTTGCGGTTAAACGCAATGTACGAAGCAAGGCCTTTCCACAATAAAAACAGCACCTGCGTGTTTCGATACTCTTTGGCGATGCAGGCTCGGCTTAGCTCAACAGAATCTTCCAGAACTTCCAGCGGCAATCGCGATAGATCAAACTCCGTAGCGGAATAAAACCCTCTCGCCGCCGCAGCCATCGCACCGGTTTGCAACCTGTAAGTGCCAACGACCTTCCCTGTTGCTGCTTCGATCACTATCAGATGGTGACAAGCCAGGTCGTACTCGTCCACGTCGCGACCGGTTTGAAAAGATGATTCCAGCCCTTCGCCCAACTCCAGGTTGAAGACTTCAAACCGCAACCGCAGCACTTCGTCCACTTCTTCAGGGCTGCTTGCAAACCGAATCAGGTACTTACCTTCGCGAAGTTCGCTTGGCGGCAGACTGTCGCGAAAACGTGGATATACGTCCTTGTCGAGTGCAGGCAAAATCTCTGCAAGCATGAATTTACCTCATCTTGAATAAGTTTCTGACATCAGGCTTACAGCGTCTTTCAACTTAATCGGTGATTCAATCCAACGAAGTATAACTGCAAGCTGAACAGTCCTGAAGCTTGGCGCTGCATTGATCTCCATCCTTTCCAAGAACGGCGATCAGCGGTTTGGATTAACAGCTTTATATGCTTCAAACCTCATTCTCTATTCCCAGCCGGACGCCGCCAAAAAAGAATTCTTTGCGCTTTTGCGCGATGGAATAACTGTCAGGGGCTTTCGGATAAAGACTTCGGAAATCAAATGGTGGAGCCAAATTGGCTTCTGGAACAAAAAACTAGATTGATTGAGCTTATGAGGACAGCAACGAAAACAACACATAACCATACGCATGACCAGAACCGTTTTGCGGTGATTCCGGTTGCGGAGCGACTGAACGCCGACAC
>CAYLJQ010000119.1:0-13152 GCA_964383955.1 uncultured Heliomicrobium sp.
CTGCCTTTGACGTTGATGTCCAGCTTGCCTGACTGAAGCGTCAGGCTGTTTCCGTTTTGATGGGCGATGGCAATGCCCTTGCGGTTCAATTGAACCCGGTTGCCATCGCGGTCGGCCAGCAAAATCCCCCCGTCGTCATCGTCAAGGGTAATCATGTGGCCGCTGCGGGAGCGTATGATGCGTTGGCGAACGCGACCATTACTAACAATCTGATCGCTTTTTTTCGGGGGAGCGTCCTGACCGTTCCATAACCCACCGAGCACATACGGGTGATGGACATCGCCCATTTCAAATCCGATCAACACTTCGTCATTCACTTCCGGCAAAAATTCGATGCCTCGTCCGGGGCCAGCGCCAATGGCAACGACTCGCGCCCAATCACTGGTGTGATCGGACGACAGGCCGGGATATTTGACGCGAACCCGTCCCCATCCTTGCGGGTCGCGGTTGTCCGTGACTACGCCCAGCACCAGAAAAAATTCGGAATGGTTTCTTTCCTTGTCCGAGCGAAGCAGCCGGAGCAACGAAGCGGGCGATTGGCCGGAAATCGTGAATCGTGTGACGTATCCGTCGTGAGCGTTGTGAACGTGCGAAGCCGAGGTCACGAAATACTTGCCGCTGAATTGCTGGCCAACGGCGCTCACCAAAATGGAAACGCCGGCAACCAATCCGGGATTCCCGGCACAGACGCCTTCGGCTTCGACAAAACTTTCGGCAACACGATCAGCCATAGCCTGCGCAAGGTTTTCCGCGCCCGATTGCGTTCGCACCGGACGATCAACAATTAAGTGGTTGGTTTCCAGCCGAAATGCCTGTTTGACGAGTTCTCCACCGGATTGTTTCTGGCCAATGTCGCGCATCCCTTGCCCGTCGCTGATTTGCGCCAGTAATTCCTGTCGCGTGATCGGGTCCCAACCGCGCGCTTGCACCATGCCCACTTGCGACAACGTCGTCAGCCGAGGACGGAACTCCAACAAACTTTTTCCCCATTGCAGTTCGATTGACTCGTCGTGCGTCAGCGGTTTGAAACAAAGCTTCTTGCCATACGCATATAGCAAATACCCGTGCGCAGCAGCCCGCTCCCGTAAAAACTCCAGATTGGTCTGGTTGCATTGAAGCAGATAGGAGTGGACCTGGCGCGTTTCGGCGGTATCCGGTTCCAGTCGCACTTCTTCGGCAATCAAACGCACAACGTCGCCATCCGTCACATCCTGAAACGAACGCACCCGTTGTCCCCGCGTCAACCGATGCAGCCGGTCAAATGCGCGAACCGTCAGTGAATGCGTTGCCGGTGTGAATTCCGGTTCGAGTTCCACAATTTCACCGTCAAAGATCGGCTCGCGCGATTCCTGACCGGTGGCTGGGTCTGTAACCCAGACTTGGAGTTCCTGACCGGGTTTGATCAATTCATTGTCAATCCAGTGCAACCGCGGATCGTGAATGACCAGCGTGGCAACATCCGGCATGTGCAAACTGCTTTCAACCATAATTTCCAGCAATGAACGCATCAATTCTTCCGGCGCGTTCCGTCCGCCCAGGTTCAACTGAAAATGAGTAATGAGTTGGCCCGGTTCACGCATGAGGAATCACCAGTTTGGCGCCCGGAGTCAGCCGCCGTACTTCGGTCAATTCATTCGCATCGGCAATGCGCCGCCATTGAGCCGAATCGTTGTATTCGTTGAACGCAATCCAAGTCAGCGTGTCGCCTTCCTTGACGGTGTACACGCGCTCTCCGCCCGCGCCGCCTGAAGTCGGGTTTTGGCGCGGATAAAACAGTGCATCCTTGACCTGCTGAAAAGTAATGTTCACCACCGCCCGCACCGGCATTCCATCATCCGGCAAAAACAGTGTGAACCGCTGAGTGATGCTGGTAATCACCGCATCGAAGCCGACAGTTTGCCCCCATTGAAACCGAACCGTCGGCGGACGGCCTTTTTTGGTTTTCGGATCAACAAGCTGTTCATCCACCAGCATCATTTTGTAAATGGTATCGGTGTATACCTTGCGAACATCCTTTCGTTCGGCATACGTGTCGAAAAACAACTCCAGCGTCAGCGTCGTCGAACCACCGCTGCCGAATTCAAAATCCGGCACATTGTTTTGAGACAGTTCTCCCTGTTTCCAGGAGTTGTGTTTTGAAAAAACCAGTTCCTTGGGATTGAACATCACCTTGACCGATTCGGATTGAACAGGACGGTTCTGTTTGTCCAATTTGACAATCGTCGCTTTTGCCAATCCCGCTGCGCTCATGATTTCCTTCCTTCCCGCTCGGTATCCGGATCTGGTTAATACGTTTCGCGGCGACGCTCTGCGGCCAAACGCCGTTTCAACCGCTGGTACACTTGTTTGGCTAGATCGTCCAAATCCATCTGCGCCTGGCCAGACACAGGTTCTGACAAACCAATCATTGCCGGGCTTGCTCTGACGACTTCCGCCAACGAGTTTTCCGCTTCGCTTGCCAGTTCAGGTAAATCGGCGTTTGGCGCGGTGTCAGCAACTGCCTGTTTCAGCCAATCATCAGGTGACGGAGCTTCGCCTTTCTCCTGTTCACCGCCTTTTGTCGAAGCAGCCCAATCCGGCAGCGCTTCCCATGGAGCAGGCAAGCCCCCCCAATCAATTACTTCTTCAGTCTGTTGGTTCGGCGCACCAACCGGTGCAACGGAAGGCACCCCCCATCCAACGGAAACCTCTGGCCAATCGGCGCTTTGGAGTTGAGGAACGGCATCTGCCAGACCGACTGCTGAAGAGCTCTCAAGCTGCGGCTCAACTGCCGACTGAAAGTCGGTCAGTTCCGGCAACTCGGATTTCGACAAAAGGTCAGTCGCAGTCGTCAACGGTTTTCCGCCCATCGGCGATGTAGCGGCAACCGCCGAAATAAATCGCGGCCGGGTGATGCTGGTGTTTCCAATTGCAGCCCGAACAACCGCCGGAGCAATTTTTTTTGCGGGCGGAGCAGAAATTCTGTGTTCGGCAATGGGGGACGCGCCGTCAGAATTCTGCTCCGCACCGTCGCGGTAAATGGGTGCTGGTTCGGCATCACTCCCGCCGCTTAAAAACTTCGACGCGGTTTCAATCGTGGCTGTTGACTCGGCCAGGGGCGCTAAAAATCGCCGGGCTTTGGCGGAAACTCTTTCCGTCGAATCCGGCGTCTTCTCAATAGCGCCCAGCAATCGTCTGCCTGCCGACTGTTTGAATGCCGGTCGCCGCAAAGCGCTGTGCAAAGAAGTTTCCGCTTGCGGCTCTTGCTGGTTTGAAGCCGGGCCGCTACTACCGAATCGAGCCAGTTTGGCCGCCCAGGCCGCAGGCGAACGATCTTCGCCAGTGTCGGCAAACAACTCCGTGGGGTTGTCGGGTTGTTCCTTGCCGGCGACGGTGTCAATCGCTTCCAAAAGCTTCGCTGGCAGTGATTCGGAAAGATTCGCTGGCCCCAGTTCGGGAAAACGAGGAACTTCGGCCAACAATGATTGCGTTGCCGTCTTTGCATTCAAAAAATTGCTTGCCGGTTTTTCTATCTCTTCAATGCGGCTTTGCCGAATCAGCGAGGTACGAATCTCATGAGTTGTCGAAGCCTGTGCAACTCGCGCGTTGGAATTCTGTTTAACCGATTCCGCAAACTTGGCCCCTTCGTGGAGAATTCGCTCCGGCTCCTGCGCCTGCAAAACAGCAGCAGCATCCGGCATCTGCTCAACCAGGGCTTCAGCTTCAATCGGCGCAACCGGCTGAGTTAATCCAGCGGAATCGAACGATTCCATCGCTTCAGGAAACGCCATTTGCGACAGATTCGGCATCGCACGCATAATCAAATGCCTGCGGCCAGACCTGGCCTTCCTTCCCTGTCGAGCCATCAAGCCGATTTCCTGCAAAAATCTCCCGGCACAGTGTTGCCGCAAATATGCAGGCAAGCGCCAATTCAATTTCCGGTTTAGCAGGTTTTGCGCCGGGCGATTGATGGTTTGCAGTAAGGATTGCCGTAACATAAGTGTCAATCAGTCTTTAAGCCTTCGTGGGCGATTTCCAGCGATTCGATTGCCACTGTGGCATCGTTGGCTTTGAATTGTGGCCCCGTCCATTTAATCGGAAAAGCGTTATTGAAGTTCCATCGCGCCTGCTCTTTGCCTTGCGGGTCGTACAGGATGACGGAAATGTTCCGGCGTTCGATTTTCCCGTGCGCTGCATCCATCATCCATTTGAAAAACTCGCTCGACGACAACAACCCGCCCCGCAAGATGAGATTTCCCGTCTTGCAAGGGCCTGGCAGGCGATGGACGAAATGATTGTTTCCGCCTTCACGCACCTCCAGAAATTCCATTTCTACTCCCAGCCCGCTGACTTCAGTGAACAAAGCCTGTTTCTTGCCGCCGACGTCCACATAAAAACGACACGACGGATTGGCGTCGGTTTCGGCAGTGGATTTGTTGGCCATCAACTGTCACCTCCTCCACAGAATTTCCCCATTTCGCGCGCATTCCAATCGAACTTCGCGCTGCATCAACTGGTAAACCTTGTCAGTCAACAATTGCAGATCAATCTGTGGATTGTCCGGCTCAGGTTCCAAGTTGTGGTTCCGGCTTGCTACGTCATCGAGTTCCGCATCATTGCCCGGCGGGATTGAATTCTTCGTTGACATCTTCCCTCAACAGGTCCAGTTCAAACCGTGTATGACAATTTGGACATTCGGTTGCGATCCAACGGCTGGCATCGTCATTGAGCCGCAAATAAACATCCTGCAAATAGGCGAAATCCGCTGCATACAAGGTTTCAATCACTGCAGGGCTGACGGGAGAAATGTCTCCTAACTGGGTCACCACACGCGCCAGCAACAAAATCGCCAGATAAGATTCATTGGTCTGCGCGCGCGGATCTGCCAGGGGTTCGATTTCGTCCCGCGCCATAGCCAACCGCATGATTCCGCGCCGATGCAAATTGCCCTGCGCATCAACGTATCCGCGCGGCAAGGTGAATTCATATTCGGTCTGCAAGAGGGCTGGCATTGATGACATCTTGATACTGAAGCAATCCGGTTACTTCACGCGCTTATATCCTTCGTGGGTGATTTCCAGTTCTTCGATTCCGACTTCGTTGTTATTGGCATTGGCTGACGGCCCGTTCAGTTTCGACGGCCAGGCGTTGACGAAATCCCACCGCGCGACTTCCTGACCGGCCTGGTTGTACATGACGATCGAACCGTTCTTTCGCGCAGCATCAACCTCGCCGTCTTCGATCATCTTGCGCCATCTCCACATGTCCATCGCGTCGGTAATGCCGCGTTTGAGCGTGATGTTGTTCCACTTCATACGACCGGGCACTTTTTTGATGACGAATTCGCCTTTGGGGCCACTGGCTTTGTATTCTACGACTTCGTTTTCGCTGCCCATGCCTGTGCATTCCCGAAACGCGCCTACCACCTGCCCTTGAAACTCGACGCCGAACCACGACGAAACTACTGGGTCTTTTTCCTGCATCTTGATCCTCCGTTTCTGTTGGTTGACTGAACCTTATGCGCCGCCACCGCTGAACTGGCTCAACCGAAAGATGACGAATTCCGCCGGCTTGACCGGAGCCAGACCGATTTCCACGATCAGCTTGCCTTCGTTGCGAACGGACTCAGGATTCAATTCCTCATCGCATTTGACGTAAAAGGCTTCTTCGGGTTTGCGACCGAACAAGGCTCCGCCGCGCCAGACGCCGGTCAAAAACGCCGTGACATCACGCCGCACACGCGCCCACAAATCGTGATCATTGGGTTCAAAAACCACCCACTGCGTTCCACGCTCGATGGATTTTTCGACAAAGTTGAACAGACGCCGTACGTTGATGTATCGCCAGGCGGCGTCATCGCTGAGCGTGCGTGCTCCCCACACCGTCACCCCTTGATTAGGAAACGAGCGAATACAATTGACCCCTTCCGGGTTCAACATATCCTGCTCGCCTTTGGTTAATTGAACATTGACTTTGACTGCGTCACGCACGTTTTCGTTGGCGGGGGCTTTGTGTACGCCGCGTTCCCGGTCGCTGCGCGCGTAAATGCCTGCAATATGGCCGCTGGGAGGAATATCCATCAATCTGCCATCTGCGCCCGGAACACTGATCCATGGGTAGTACAAAGCAGCGAATTTGGAATTGAACCCGGCGACGCTGCGCCATTTCCGAACCTCATCCGGCTTCACCTTGTTGTAGGGCGTATCCAGGATTGCCAACCGGTCTCTCATCAATTCGCAGTGCGTAATCATCGCGTGCTGCACTTGCAGCATTCCTTCGTCATCCAGGTAGCCAGCTTGATGAGCCGCCATCAGATCGGGACAACACAACATCGTCACTTCTTCGGCCACTTGCATCCCTTCGATGCCTTTGCGTTCGCCGGCATCACCGATGAAATCCGTTGATTGCACCGAAACTTCCATCGCGGGAGAAGTTACGTTCAGTGGGTAAGTCCCCGTTTGTAACGTGCGTTGGACGATCGGCCCTGTCGCCACAACCGTAACGGTAATCAATCGGCTGCGTTCCTGAACTTTGGTAACGACACTATTTTCCCCGTCCGCTCTCAGCAACACGTTTTCGTAGCGTTCCGGCGCTCCGCCACCTTCGGGCGTAACAATCATCGTAAAACTTCCGGCAGGCGGATTTTCGCCTTCGGCTGGCGCGATTTCGACCTTGATGTTTCGAGTCGCTTCCTCTTTGGGTTCGATGGTCAATAAAGGCACATTGCCATCCAGCTTGGGGATTTGCAGATTCGGCTTGGTTCCCAGCGAGTAATCCCCAACCCGGGCGACATAACAGCGCCCTCCGCCGTTATTGAAAAACCCACGAACAGATTGGCCCAGATAGGTGTTGATCATCCTGCCACGTTCGGTTTTATGCGGAATCTGAAAGCTGCCGTCCCGGCGTCCGTTTTTGGCGTCGCAGAATGTTTCGACATACTGCATCCAATTGCTGATGAGTTGCGGTTCGTTGATTGGTCCGTCAGCGGCGAACCCGACAAACGCCGCACAGGATGTGCCAACACCTTCGATTGGGCGCGGACCAGTGTTGACCTCTTCAATGTAGACTCCGGGCGATAAGTATTCAGGCATGTTCAAACCTCCTTGGCAGGCGATTGCCCGCAGTTAGTTGTCCAAGATGATTTCTTTCCATGCATCCGGCGGCGATGCCCCCGAATGTTCAAAGCGTTTGAGAAGCTTTCCGCCGCGCGAAATCGTTAGCGTAAATTTCAGCGCGTTATCCCAAAGACGGAAATCGAAGCGCCCATCTCCGTCTGTTCGATGTTCTTCCATAGATGTGCGCCGCCGCCGGTTCTTTTCACGCACTTCCGTTTCCAGACAGACTGTTATGTTTTCCTGTGGCTCGCGCTGCTGGCTATAAATCCTGCCGCCGAATCGCTCGGAAATTTCGAATTGCTCCGACGCATATGCTCCGATTCCGCCCACGCGCATTTGCCACGACAGCACCAACTTGGAATTCAGTTCGCTTTCCAAATCGAGCGGCACAGTCACCACGTAATACAGCGAAGCCCGCGGCGTCACGCCCAATGCATTCCACCACTCCAGCAAATCGCGCCCCGATTCTTTTTCGTGCAATCGAGCCGTAATCTGGACATCCATCCGCCGCAAATTCTCTTTCAACTCTTCCGGCATCACTTCTTCGGGCAGAACCGAATAGCGCATCAATGTGGCTGTTACACGCCACAACAGAGCCAGTTCATCACGAGCATCGCTGGCAAAAACGCTGACCAGATAGCTCAAATCCATTCTCCGAGGAGGCATCTTCCGCCCACCTTCCTTTTCCGCCATCCGGCGAAATGCCTGCGGATTGACTTCGCGCTTCTCCGTGTTCTCTCGAATATCGAACAGGAAAAAATTGATCGTCGGCTGTGTCAGCGAAGCGATCCATTCTTTGGTCGGCACAGCAAAGCTGAAGGCAATCGCCTGCGAATCAATTGCGCCGAACTCATTCACCAAGTTCGATAGCGCGTTTGGCAACCCTTGAACCTCAAGACCTTCTGACTGGGTCATTACCTACCATCCATTCCCTTAACGCTATAGAACGTGGCGTTATTTATAGGTTGGGTCGTTAAATTCTGCTGGCGTTTGATCAGCAGTATCTTCTCTCTTCACCAAACCCTGTGCGGAGCCTGTGATTCCTCCAGCGAGTTTTTGCAGCAAATCGAAAGGAAGGCTTAATGGCGTAAGAGCCCTGTCATCTAAATGAGTTCCGAGTGCTGGCAACGTACCAAGTTTTTTCGATTCGGCTTGGCTTGCTACTTCTTCAAAGTAATTTTTATCATCACGAACCATCGCTTCAGCAGTATCAGCAATCATCGTCCATCCTTGTAGAACTTCTCCGCTTTCTCCTTTACGCTGCTTGTCTAATTGCTCAATCAGCTTGCTGGAATCACCAGTCTTTGCCCATTCCAGTGAGTTGTATGCGGTATCACGTAAACCTATAAATCCACTCTTTATCCCATTTACTAGAAGACCACCACGGGACTTGGGAAAGGAAGAAATGGCGGGAACTGCTCGCCTTGCTGCCTCATATGCAGGATTTCGTGCTTCGTCAGAAGTATTGAAAACCCTTCGGTTTAGAATACTGCTACTCACAAATCTTGAGGTAAGCAAAGGAAGTGCAACATGTGAGTGATATGGTGTCGGCACATCCATATCAAATTCGACAATCTTGCCAGGTGTAATTGTCTCACCGGCAGTTGGCACGATGTCTCCTGCAACCCTGTAGTGCATTGAGTCAATCACACTATCAGCCTTTGTATTGTGATCCTTTAGTTTTTGAACATATTCCCGATTTATCCCAGGAGCTTGAAAGGTGACAATTCGGCTAACGCTCTCCGGGTAATGGCAGGCAGTCATTTGGGCTAATGCTCCACCTAAACTATGACCAGTCACAATCATGCCCTTACCTAACTCAGTAACAGTTTTCTTGATCAACTCACTATTTTCAGAATACTGCTCCCAACCAACTTGATGAAAATTGAAATTACTTTTCCAGTCTTTCCTACCAGCGGAAGAAACCGGGCTTTCGCTGCCACGAAAAGCCAAAATTGGTGGCGGTTTCTGATTTCTACCAACTGAGCTTACCGCTAGAAATTGCAAACCATTTTTCCCAGAAACAACGCTAGAAGGAGCTTCATACCCCTCTCGCTGTAGAAGCCACTTATCTTGTTCTGTCAGGTTGTCGCGGTACGCAATGTCATGTGCAACTTGCTCCAAAAAAACATCGAATTCACTTATTTGAAGATCGCGATCAAGATGCTGGTTTTCCAAAACGGAACTTTGATTGCGATCACCTTCTTTTCGTTTTGCTCTTTGATTGCCCACCATTCCAACTCCTCAGGCATGTTTATACCGGCTAATTTCACTCCCCTATCTCAGCCTCTGTCATTGCTTTTTCCAGCTTCGCGTACTCGCCTTGAGCCGCCCGCAACATGTGCGCCATCCCAATCTTCCCGTCGGCCCCCGCAGCCAAAAACGCGGCGCTCATAGCGATATTTCGGATGTTGCCGCCAGCCACGTTCAGTTGTGCCAGCTTGCTGAAATCAATGCCGTTGAGCGGAGTCTCTTTCGGAAAGATGCTTCGCCAGATGGCTTCGCGGTCGGCAGCGTCCGGGAATGGAAACTGGACGACGAAGCGGATGCGGCGCAGGAATGCCGAATCCAGTGCGCTTTTCAGGTTCGTGGTCAGGATCGCCAGACCACGATAGCTTTCCATTCGTTGCAGCAGGTAGCTGACTTCGATATTTGCGTATCGGTCGTGACTGTCTTTGACTTCGCTGCGTTTGCCGAACAGGGCATCGGCTTCGTCAAACAGCAGAATCGCGCCGCCCGATTCCGCAGCGTCGAACAATTGCCGCAGGTTCTTTTCCGTTTCGCCGATGTATTTGCTGACCACTGCCGACAAATCTATGCGGTACAAATCCAGGCGAAGTTCTTGCGCCAGCACTTCGGCGGCCATCGTTTTGCCAGTGCCACTGGCTCCTGCAAACAGCGCGCTGATCCCTAAGCCGCGCGAGCCTTTGCCCGCAAATCCCCATTGGTCATAAACCTTCGCCCGCTGGCGAACATGCGTGGCGATGGTGCGAAGCGTTTCTGTTTGCGCGGACGGCAAAATCAGATCGTCCCAAGTGGCAGCAGGCTCGATTCGTTGCGCCAGAGCTTCCAGGCGCGCGCGGGTTTGGCGGCGACAGGCATCCCACAACGATTCCAAGGAAAGACTTTCAGCCGGTTGCAAAGCGGCCTCCTTCGCAACAGAAACAATTTCCGCCGGAGCCAGATTGAATTGCGAAACCAGCGCATCCAATTGCCCATCGAGGCGCGTTGCCCGATCCCCCAAAGCCAGTTGCCAAAGTTCGCGCTGTTCGCCCGTCGGCAGTGCAGGAAGGTCGAAATAAACCGAATCGCGCGCACGAATGTGGCGACGCTGGCGGCTGACGACAAAAAGCGGGCAGCGCGCCTGTTCTATAAACCCATTGAGCGTCGCCGATTGTCGTGACTCGGCGCTTTCATCCTCGTCGCATTCGACCAGCAACGCGATGCGGCTGAGCAATGCTTCACGCTCGCACAGGCGGATAAAGGAGTCCATTTCCGCACGAACCGTCGGCAGCCGATGCGCTCGCACCGAATACAACGTCAAGCCAAGTTTTTCACAGACCAGTGAAGCCATACCGCGCGAAGTTTTGCCTGCGGTGCCGCAAAGAGAAATCACGGGCAAAGAATCTCTCCTTGCTTGCGCCCAAACCGAAACCGCACGACAAGCGATTTCTTCCTGCGTGGGCATCAAGGCTTCTGTCGCCTGAACCGGATCAAGCAAGCCAGCCAATCGTTCGTCCAGATGCGCAATGCCGCAAAGGCAGTGCAGGATCCGTTCGTCAATTCGCAGCGGACGAGTGGTAATTGGCGCACTGGCCAACCCGGCTGAGGACGCAAATTCAATCAACCGCCAATATCGTAACGGCGCATTCGGGGCCAGCGCGCTCCAATGCGCTTCGGGAAATGCCGCTAACGCCAGCCCAAACGTCGGGTAAGGCCGCTGCGGATCGCCTTGCGCATTGGCGCAGGCGGTGGCAAAGGACGCTTGCAATTCCATTCCTGCGCAAAGCAGCAAGACATTTCGCTCGAATTCCGAAAGCCGGAATAAAGTGGATAAAGCCTCAATGACAGGTACAATTTCAGAGGATTCAAGTGCTTTGCGGTACTTCTTTTCGAGCAAATTCAATTTGTCTGCTTCCGCAACACCGGCGTTTTTTTTCGGACTGATGCGCGCTGCCTGCAGGCAAAGAGCTTCTCGCGTGCAGTCCAGCGCGACGGAAAGCATTCGCTGATTGGCCGTCAGCCATAAATCGTGATCGTTTTGTTTTGATTTACCAGCCATTGCGTCGAATAAGAAAAGCCAGAGCTCACACAATTACGACAGCCGCCTGATATGCCACCGATGGGCGATACCGCGCCTGCAAAGCCGACCATAACCGCGCCATGTCCTCGAAGCTTAAAAACTGCGGCGTAATCCTGACTTCTTCCAATTGGCCGGGACCAGGTTTCACAACGCGTTTTGGGTGATTCGGAGGAACTTGATCAGCAGCACGCCGCAGGTCGTCTGCTGTCAGCACAGGACTTTCGTGAAACAGTTGAATTGCGCGCCCAAGTAAAATCTCCGTTTGAAAATCCCGTGCGCTGTAAGCCGTCAACAAATAATGCAGTTCCAACGCCAGCCTGATAGGGCTTCCTGCTGAGCGATTGTTGCCCAACAACCTGGTGTGAGGTGCGACGCGATACAGAAACAAATTGAGCTGACCTTCTTCATTTTCCCCGACCGCGATTTTGTCAGGCGGCTGCATACTGACGTTGACGTTGCCAAAAGCCACCAATCCATTTATCAGCACACTTTTCATCGCCGCGGTAACCGTGGCAATCGCAAGTACGCCATCCCAATCTGTTTTCGCATGTGATTTCACGTGGCCAATTATGGTTTCGGAAACGACACCTTAAATTTTTCGGAATACCCGATTGTTTTTCCGTCAGCCCAGATCACCAGAAATGCTTCCAGCTTGCGTTCTTTTGTGCCCAGCGCCGCCGATGGAATGCTGATTGAAAATGGAAAGCTTTCAATGCCCACGCTTTCGCTGGCAGGCTGCATTACGCCAAGGGTTCCGTTATGAAACTTGAAGTCTGGCAATACCCCCTGAACAAACGCCCCCTTATCTTGAAAGACAACTCCGACAGTGGCGTTTTTCAGATTCCGAACAATGTAGGGAACTGAAATCGTGATCGCCTTGTTTTTGTCATCTTTCGCCCATTCAATCCTGCCGAAGCCAACGATCGGAGGCGGTACTCCGGCGGGTGAACGAGATGGGTCATGCCAGCGATTGCCGAACCGAGCCTTTGCAGCATTCCAATTGCGCCAGGCGTTTTCTTCCCGAGTGGCCCAGCGCGGATGATCGCTGCTGAAAAATGTCATGACTTTTCCAAGGTCCCCAACGGCTGAAGCCATCCGGCGGCACATGGCAATGGCATAATCGGGATGCACGCCCGATTCGGCCATCATCATCAATCCCAGATAATCGGCTTCCGATTCGTCGTTGCGCGAAACTTTCAGTTTGGTCAGCTTGCCCGCTGTCATGTGCGCCAGAAGCGCCCAACTTGCCCATGTTTGTCCCTGGTTCGACAGGTTCTGCAAATTGACTCTTTGCAATTCGTGTTCGTAATGACGCACATAGGCTTTGTAGACATGATTGCTGAGGCCGTGCCCAATTTCGTGGCCCAGCACTGCCGCCCACAATCCGTAATCCGATCCCAACACTTTCTCGATCATCCCCGTGGTCACAAAGATTTTGCCGCCGGCAGTGGTAAACGCATTGATGTCGTCTGAAACAATCAACACCAATTCCCACGGCAAATTACGCCCTGAGGCTTTGACAACCGAAGTGGCCAGCAGCGCCTGAAACACCTTGTCACCAAGTTCGTTGACTTTGGTGTTTTGAAGCGCGCGGAAGTTGGATATGATTTGATTGCGTTGCTGCAAACCCAGCGTAAGTTCATCCAGAGGTCCTGAGGATTGGCCAAAGGCCATCCTTGTTAATAGAGCAACGACCAAAAACGAAGCTGAAGATGGAAAGAATTTACCCCGAAACATACGTCCCCCCCTCTTATT
>CAYLJQ010000120.1:0-13137 GCA_964383955.1 uncultured Heliomicrobium sp.
TACTATGAGCGGTAGTAATTAGAAATAGCCTGCTTCTTAAATAGAGCAACTTTCACCAATAATTTGTAAATTGTTTTACTTCAGGATCAAATTACAAACTTAAATACCAGCGGAAGATTGGTGTTAGTAGGACAAGCAACGCCGCAGCCCCCAGGCAAACACCGAACGGCAGGGCGGTTTTCAATCCGTTTTGGCTGCGCCAAGCCAAAATCAATCCGATAACAGCACCGCCGATAGAACCCATCAGGAGAACGCCGAACGCTCCTTGCCAGCCAAGAAACGCGCCGATGATGGCCATCAGTTTTACGTCTCCCAAGCCCATGCCTTCGGCTCCGCGAATGTAAAAATACGCGGCCCGCAACCACCAGATCGGCATGCTGCCGATTAAGGCGGCAATAACCGCTCGCCACAAACCGCCCAGGGCGGAATCAAAGATTTCGGGATGCTTCGACCCGAACAGCAAAACCAGTACAGCCCAAACCACGCCAACCAAAAGTCCAAAAATCATGGAAGCAAAGATCGTTCGCCGGTAACGACGCTCGGCTTCTTCTTCAGCGTCCGCATTGGATTCAGGCTCGGCAGAAGTTTCGCTGCTTGCGTTATTTGAATCCGTTTCGGCTTCAGCGTTCATGTCCTCCCATTCGAAGTATTTGTTGTAAAGCCGCAAATCCAGCCAATCCAGCAGCCAGAAGCCCGGCGCAGCCAGCGCAAAAAGCAATCCGCCAACAATTGCCGAGCGGACGACGTGAAACCCCTGGCTTTCTGAAACGAAAACGAATGAAAGGTCGAAACTGTAACTGATGGGCTCTCCCCAGCCTGCGCGCGCCGTTGCAGCCGCAAGCGCGAAGACAATTGCCGGGTAGGTGATGACGTTCGGCAGCAGGTGGTGAAGCGCATCAATGAAAATCAGCGCGATCATCACGGCAGCAAAAATCATTTCCAGACCGGCTTCCCAGGTAAGGCCGGTTTTGTAGGCAATGGACGCGAAGAGAATCGCGGTCAGGAGTTCCACCGCCGGGTAGCGCCACGAAATCGGATTGCTGCAATTTCGGCAACGGCCTTTCAGCAACAGAAAACTGACAACCGGAATGTTGTCGACCGGACGAATGGATGCGCCGCAATGTGTGCAATGCGAACCCGGAAACACGACGGATTCGCCAAGCGGAACACGATAAATGACTACGTTGAGGAAACTGCCGATCAGCAGTCCGAAGATAAAAGCGGCGACGATGTATAAAACAAAAGGCATAGTAAATTCGGTCAAGTGGCATCCTTTGCCGGCTTGCGCTAAAGTCTCGCGCACATTTTTCAAAAGCAATACTTAACAGAGCATGACTTCATTGAGACAAAAATAGACAGCATTCACAAGGATGAACAGGATTGGTTTCTCATGATTCAAGGCTTCGATCAAAAACTTATCTTGGTGAATCCGGTAAATCCTGTCCAGGGGTTTTGTGCTTTGAAGTAGCGGTATAACGATGAAGATTCTACAGGTTTGTTCGGCGGAAAGCTTGGGCGGAGGCGAACGCCACGTGATTGATTTGACCCGCGCGCTGATCGAGCGCGGACACGATTTGCATCTGGCTGTTCGCCCCAACAGCCCCCTGCGCGAAGAATTGCCCCACGCGGCAATTACCTGGCATGAACTGAGTTTGAGAAACGCGCTGGACGTGCTTAGCGCCGGAGCGTTGAATTCAATCATTCGCCAGCACAAGATTGAAATCATTCATGCGCACATCGCCCGCGACTACACCTTCAGCGGCATAGCCGTTCGTATGGCGATGCGCGCCGGGCTGAAAGTTCGTTTTTTCATCACGCGGCATCATTTCAACCCCATCAAATCGAATCCGGTTTACGCCTGGACGATTGGCGAAGCTCGGGCACTGATCGCGGTTTCCACCAGCGTGGCGGAAACGCTGACAGAAGCCTTTCCGCAATATGCTGACCGCGTTGTGGTTGTTCCGAACTGGATTGACGCGCAAGGCCGTGGTTTGCTCAGCCGCAATGCCGCGCGCGAAGCATTTGGCCTGAAGCGGCGATGGGCAATTGCCATTGTCGGTCAGTTGACGCCGCTGAAGCGGCAGGATTTGTTTTTGCGCGCCGCTGCCAAACTGATCAAAGAGCGCCACTGGACGGATGTTGATTTTCTGGTTGTGGGGCAGCCCGGCGCAAAAGATGAAGACGTGGCGTATGCGAACGAACTTTGCGAATCAGTGAATGTTGCCGGAGTTGGCGAAAACATTCGCTTTACGGGGTTCGTCAATGATCTTCCGTCCAAAATGTCCGCGTTTGATATTGTCGTTGTGCCTTCGCAGAACGAAGCCTTTTCGCTGGCGCTGGTCGAAGCCATGGCTGCCGGATGTGCGGTGCTCGCTTCGCGTGTCGGCGGAATGGCGGAAATCGTCGAACACGAAGTGACGGGGTTGTTTCTGGAGCGCGAAGACGAATCCGCCTTGATTGCCGGAATGTCCAGATTGCTGACCGACAACCAATTGCGGCAACGATTGGGCGGACTGGCGCAGGCCAGCGTCATTGAACGCTTCGACAGGGAACACGTGATTACGCGGCTTGAGCGGCTTTACCAAATGGACACTGAAGAGAAAGTGGAGATCGTTCGATGAGTTTTGACCCCATCCATATTGGCATTGCCGGAATTTACCATCTTGTCTTTTTCGGCTTGCTGATGCCGTGGAGCGCCATTAAGTCAGCCAAGCGATTAAACGAGCGGCCTTACCCTGCGCGCCGCAAATATTTTTTTCTGGTCATCGGGCAGCAATTGTTTTTTCTGCTGCTTTCGCTGTTGATCGCGCAAGTTGAATGGGTTCCGCTTTTCACCCGGCCAAAAAATCTCTGGTCGTTTGGTGTAGCGGCGGCGATTTTGATCGGGCTGATTGCCGTGATGCTGCCGCGCTGGCGCAAAGCTGTCGAAAAACGTGAACGCCGGGTGTACCTGTTTATGTCCGGCGAAGGCAAAGACAAGGTTTTGTGGGTGGTCATTTCGCTGCTGGCTGGAATCGGCGAAGAGATCACGTATCGCGGCGTTATGTTTGTCCTGCTGTGGCGCTTGACCGGCTCAGCGCTGGCGGCTGCGCTGATTGCGGCGGCAGTCTTCGGCATCAGCCATTATGTGCAAGGCTGGAAGTCGGCGGTGCTGATTGGCGGCTTTGCCCTGGTCTTTCATGGGTTGTACTGGATTTCCGGTTCGCTGCTGGCGCCGATGATCGTCCATTTCATTTATGACGTGACGGCTGGCTTTATGTACAACAAATTTGGGCGAGAGCTTGGTTATCCCACGGAAGGAATGCCGCCGAAGATCGGCGGAGAAAACAGACAGGATTTACAAGATGCCACAGGATTGTGAACTTCAACGAATCCCGATCAATCCTGAAAATCCTGTCGAAACAGTTTAGGCAAACGCTTTGCGCAACAAATCCAGGCTTTTCGGCACAGCGATGTCGGCGTTTTCTTTGCCTTCCATTTCCAGCGACACATAACCTTTGAAGCCTGCATTTCGCAGCGTTTTGGCAATCCGTTTGTAATCCAGTTCGCGGGTGTAATACACGCCTCCGCCGTAATACGTTTTGGCCTGGACGACCATCGCGTGCGGAGCAAGCGCTTCAAGTTGCGGATACGGATCGCCGACAAAATTTCCCGTATCCAGGTTGATCCTCAGCCACGGCGAATTCACCTCTTTGTAAATGCGCATCAGGCCTTCGACTCTTGTGGTCAATCCCCAGTGGTTTTCCAGTGCCAGTACGACTCCGGCGGCTTCGGTATGCGGCAAACATTCATTGATGGATTCGGCGCACCATTTGAACGCATCGTCGTGTGTATAACCGGGTAGCGGTTCTTCGACTCCGCCCGCGTCCAGCATTTTTTGAAAATCCGGAATCGTTCCCCAACGGCCAGAGTTCAACCGAATTGCAGGGCATCCCAGGCGCACCGCCAGATCAATGCAGCGTTTGGTGTGGTCAATGTGTTCCTGGCGTTTGGCTTTGTCGGGCGAAACAAAGTTCTGATGGATTGAAAGGAAAAATAAGTCCAATCCCAAGGAAAACGCCATCCGTTTCAGATTGTTGACGTATTTCGGCGTTTCATTTTCCATCTGACGATGCAGAATTTCCACGCCGTCAAAGCCAATCTTGGCGGCATTTTCGATGACCTTTTCAATCGGGTATTTGACCTTGTCGAAATGCCAGTACGAATACGTCGAAACGCCGATGCGAATTGGTTGGGTGGAAGCTTGCGCTGCTACCGCCTCAATTGCGGTGGTTGGCAAAGCGCCCGCCAGACCAGCCGCTGCGCCGGTTTTGAGCAGAGAACGTCGAGTGATTTTCATGATTTTCTCCGTGTAGTACACAAAAGGCCGGTGATCTCTTGCGATACCACCGGCCAGCCCAGCTTGAACTGCTAGTTTAGGGCCTACTTTTTCTTCTTGGCTTCCCAGGTGCCCGAAAAGCCGCTGAATTCCCATTTGCCGCCCATGTTGTCGCCCGTGCGTTTGCCAAGAAGCGGAATTGGGCCATTGCCTTGATAGGTGGCGGTCATATTGGTGACATCGCCTTCTTTCACTTCGATACCCGTCACGTTTAGGTCGCCGCCGCCTTCAACGGAAGTGACCAGCTTGCCGCCTTCTTCTTTGATGATCAGGGTCATTACGAATTCACCCTGGCCATCGGCGACGATTTTGAAATCGTAAGAGCCTGCGATGCCTGCCGGGGCTGCGCCGCCCGCCGCTTTCGGGGCCGGACCGGCCATTGCTGCTCCAGCAGCCATGGCGCCAGTTTTTTCGCCTTTCCAGGTGCCTTTGGCGTCACCGGCAGTCCAATCACCAGCGACTGTGGTTCCAGTAAATTTGCCTTTGATGTTGACGGGAGTGCCGCCTGCATCAGTCACGATGGTGACGTTGTCGCCATCAACAGTCACGCTGGTGACGGTTTGCGGAATCGGTGAATCCTTGATTTCGCCCGTCCATTTGGCGCCATCTTTTTTCAGCACCAGCACAAAATTGATCGTGCCGAGTTCGCTGCTGGTGGCGGACACGTTGTAGCTACCTTCAGCAACCTGCGCGAAGGCTGCCACAGACATAAACATTGCGAAAACCAGTGACAACAACGCACCGGTCAAAGTCATACCACGCTTGCTCATTTTGAAACCCTCCTGGATTTTAGGTCGAATGTTGTGAATGTTGCGAGACCGAAAAGGGGAATACCTCTCTCCACCGGCTGCGGAGTCTACTGCCCAAAAGGGCAGAAAACAAGCCGCCAAATTGACAACTAGATTGTCGTGTTATTTGCGATCCAGCTTTTCGGAAAATTCATTTTGACTACGGCAAAAACGTTGTAACCGGATTTTTTGTTCAAGCTTTTCACGGCGTATAATCCGCTCGCCTTTCCAATCTCTTTCCGGGGGAACCTGCTGATGCATATTGAACGACGCCTGATTATCGAAGAGTTTGCCAATACCATCACGCATGGGATCGGACTGGTTTTAAGCATTGTCGCGCTGGCGATGCTGACGGGATTGGCCTGGCAAAAAGCCAGCCTATGGCATTTTGCCGGTTGCGCCATTTACGGAAGTACGCAGGTTGTTTTGTACGGCGCTTCGACGCTTTATCACGGAACACAGACCCCGGCGCGGAAACATCTGTTTCGCCAGATTGATCAAATGGCAATTTACCTGTTGATTGCCGGAACTTATACGCCGTTTATGCTGGTCAACCTGCGCGGGTTCTGGGGCTATTTGCTTCTGACGATTGTCTGGGCGCTGGCAGTATTCGGAATTGTCTTCAAACTGATCTTTGCCGACCAATACAAAGCTGTGACGATGACTCTGTATCTGGCAATTGGCTGGGCAGCGATCATCGCCATCAAGCCGATTTTTGCGACCGTTCCACTGGGCGGACTGGCCTGGATTGGAGCAGGCGGGCTTGCTTACATGCTGGGACTGATCTTTTTCGCCTGGGAGCGGCTGCCGTTCAATCACGTTATCTGGCATGTGTTTGTGATGGCTGGCAGCGGATTCTTTTTTCTGGCGGCGTTGAATTACGTGCTTCCCGCGTAACAGTACCGGGAGCGGTAGCGAATCCACTCAAGCCATCAACTCATTGACGACTAAACCGCTGACATCCGTCAGCCGGAAATCGCGTCCCGCGTACCGGTAAGTCAGTTTTTCATGATCGAATCCAAGCAAATGCAGAATCGTCGCGTGCAGGTCGTGAACGTGAACCGTATTTTCGACAGCCCGGAAACCGAATTCGTCCGTTGCACCGTGAACGTAGCCTTTTTTGACTCCCGCGCCAGCCATCCAAACCGTGAAGCCATAAGGATTGTGATCGCGTCCGTACTCTTCTTTTTTGATGTGCCCGGTTAATTCAACGGTCGGGGTTCGCCCGAACTCGCCTCCCCAAATGACCAGCGTGTCGTCCAGCATGCCGCGTTGTTTCAAATCTTCCAGCAAAGCCGCAATTGGTTGATCGGTAATCCGCGCCAGATTGCGATGATGCGTGGGCAGATTGTCGTGGCTGTCCCACGGCTGCCCTTTGCCTTGCCAGCATTGGACAAAACGGACTCCGCGTTCCAGCAAGCGTCTTGCCAGCAACAACTGCCGCCCATAAGCCGAGCTTCCGTATTGTTTGCGAATGTGTTCCGGTTCCTTGCTCAAATCGAATGCTTCTGTGGCTTCCGTCTGCATGCGAAACGCCAATTCGTAATTCTGAATTTGCGCTTCGATTACGGATTCTTCATGGCGCTTTTGCTGATAGCGGCGATTGAGTTTTGTCAGCAGATCAAGCTGTTCGCGCTGCTGCTGGCGGTTCAAGTTGTTGTTGCGAATGTTGTGAACCAATCGCTCGACGTCGGTTTCGTTCGGATCAATAAAGGCTCCTTGATAAACGCCGGGCAGAAACGCCGAAGTCCAGCTTTGCGCTCCGGCAGTCGGATATCCAAACGGTGTCATGACCACAAAGCCAGGCAAGTTTTGATTCTCGCTTCCCAGCCCATATGTCACCCAAGAACCCAGACTTGGTCGAACCTGACGCTGTTCGCCGCAATTCATCAGGTACAGCGACGGTTCGTGATTTGGCAATTCCGTTCGCATCGAACGGATCACGCACATTTCATCCACCCACTTGGCGACGTTCGGGAAAAGCTCGCTAACTTCGGTGCCGCTTTGGCCGTATTTTTGAAACTTGAACGGCGAAGCGAATCCTGCGCCGGTTTTGCGTTCGGTTTTCAAATGAATTGGCAACGGCTTGCCATCGTATTTGTCCAGCATCGGCTTTGGGTCGAAGGTGTCCACATGCGAAGGGCCGCCGTTCATAAACAGGTGAATGACTCGTTTGGCTTTGGCAGGGAAGTGCGGCTGTTTTGGCGCGAGCGGATTCACGGAATTGAGTTGCTGTGCCTCGGCAGTCGAGCCAGCCAACTGCGCCAGCGCCAGCGCGCCCATTCCCATTCCGCCGCGATGCAGCATTTCTCGCCGTGTAATCAATTTGTCCTGCAAGGTTTGAAGCTCGTTATTCATGTGTTCAACCTCAATCAATAAATGAAAACTCGACTGCCGCGATCAACGCCTGAACGTATCGTTCCCAAACGTTCATTGGCTTCGCCAGCGGCGAGTAAAAATCCCGAACCGAATCCCAATCTTCCGCGCTTCCGTCGCGGCGAATGGTGATGTGCCATTTGAAGTCATCACCGCTATTGTTTTTTTTGCCATGCGTGATGAAATCAATTGTGTCGTCTTTTTTGACTTCAATGCTGGCAGGAGTTTCCGTTTGCGAAAGATACGCCGACCAATTGCCGATTGCGCCTGAACGGCTGGAAATCAGTACGGCTTCAACGCCGTCGCAAGTCACGCAAGCCTGTTCCAGATCGTGAATCAGCTTGCCGTTGATCGTAACTTTGCCATCGAACGTCGCCGTCCAGCGGCGAACCGTTGCGCTTGTTTTCGCGTTGGGCACGCCGCCTTCGCGGTTGATGAAGGCAGTTTGCAGGCGCGGATCAAGCTCATTGCCTTTCAAACGCCACGAACCTGCCGCGAAGAATTTGTGCTCGGCAAAGTTTTTCAGCTTCTTTTCCTTTTCGTCATATTCGCCCTGGCCGTATTGCCAAGTTGCGGATTGCGGAGTTCGGATTGCGGATTCCGCTGGCGCAGAGTCATTGGATTTGGTGAAAGCCAATCCGAGGTTGGTTTCTTCTGCGCTGGCTTCGCGGGAATAAAGCAGGCGATAAAGTTTTGCGATTCGCTGACGCGGAGTTTTTGCCTCCGTGATTTCCGGTCGTGCCAACATTGCGCGGGCTTGTTCGACAACAAACGGGCTGTTCATCAAATACAGCGATTGCTGCGGGATCGTTGTTTGATACCGCTCCGCAGTGTGCGCGTCGGGATTGGCGAAATCGAAAGTCAAAAGTTCCGGCGCTAGCCGCGCTCGATTGATGTAGCCATAAACCGTTCGTCGCCTAGAAAATGGCCATGATGTGATTTCATCCGGCAAGCCATCCATTGTCGCATCAAGCTGGCCGCTGGCGGCAAGCATCGCATCGCGCAACGATTCAAAATCTAGCCGTTGCCGGTTCATTCGCCAGAGCAGTCGGTTTTCAGGGTCGTGTTGCCTGGCTGTCGCATTATCGGCGCTGGATTGTTGATAAGTTGCTGACGTCAAAATCAGCGCATGCAGTTTTTTCAGCGACCATCCATTTTCCATAAACCACGCCGCCAGATAATCCAGCAGTTCGGGATGTGTCGGAGCTTCGCCGCGTGAGCCAAAATCGCTTGGCGTTCGAACCAGGCCGTGGCCGAAATGCCATTGCCAGACGCGATTGACGATCACGCGCGCCGTCAGCGGGTTTTTGTGATCAACGACTGCGCGGGCTAAATCCAGCCGCCCGCTGCCGTCTGTAAACGGCTTGCGATTATCACCAGCCAGAATCTGTAAAAATCGGCGAGGCACTTCCGCGCCTTTGTTGTTTGGGTTGCCGCGCACGTAGATAGCCGCAGGTTTAGGTTTCGGCGCATCTTCAGCGCTCATTGCTCGCGGAGCTGCGCCATCAAACGCACGTGCGGTAATCATCCGCTCGATCTTCTGTTTCTGATCACGTTCGTACTGGCTGTCTTTCACAAGGCGAATCTCGTTGTACTCGCTGAAAGGAACATTGATGGGCGAATCCGCTCCATGAAGCACTTGTCGCAAAGCTTCTTCATTCGCATCTGCCAAAGGCTCGGCTTTGTCGAATTTGGCTAGCAGCTTTCCGTAACTTGCCGTGGTTTCTTCAATTGAAGCCGGAGTTTTGCTGAATTCCTGCGCAATCAGTGGATTGATTTTTTGACTGGCGCAGTCGGAAATCGCTGACGCAGCTTTGGCTGCAAACTCTTTTTCGGGAATTGCCGCCAGCGCATTCCAGATTGCAAAAACAGGATCGCGATTGTCGGCAGCTTTCTTCAAGTAGCTTTGCCAGCGCTTCAGCATCGCAAAGGTGTAATCTTTCTCAACGGTCAACGTACGGACATCTACTTCCTTTTTCAATTCTCGCGCCTGGTAAACGGCCAGCAGATATTTGGTGATTTGCTCGCTTTGGCGGTATTCGGCTTTTAGCTCCGGGAACCGTTTGACGCGGTATTTTTCGATTTCTTCATTCACCTTGGCGATGTCTTTTCTCAATTCAACTTCTTTTGAATCGTTGGCTGACGCCGCGTCGAGCAATGGCAATTCTTCCGGCTCCTGCGTGTTGGCGAAGACACTGAACAGCGAATAGTAATCTGCCGTCGGGATCGGATCGAACTTATGATTATGGCAACGCGCGCAACTCACTGTCAGCGCCATGGTGCCGCGAATCGCTACGTCAACTTTATCGTCAATCCGTTCTTCCGTCGTTGTGGCGAAACCTCCGCGGCCAACGGTCAAAAATCCAAGTGCCGCCAGATTTCGGGAATCGTTTTTGGGCAAGCGGTCAGCAGCAATTTGCTGAAGCAGGAATTGATCGTAGGGCAGGTCTGCGTTCAAGGCGCGAATTACCCAATCGCGGTAGGTGTATGCGAAGGGATAAAGCAACGTGGTTTGATCGTTGACGCCTTGTGTGTCGGAGTAACGGGCCAGATCAAGCCAATGGCGCGCCCAGCGCTCGCCATAACGCGGCGAAGCCAACAGTCGCTCGATGACTTTGGCAAACGCCTTTGGAGAATTGTCCAATAGAAACGCACTAACTTCTTCCGGCGTTGGAGGCAATCCTGTCAGGTCAAACGTGGCTCGGCGAATCAACGTGCGTTTATTGGCTTTCGGGTTTGGTCGCAAGCCGTTGGCTTCAAGCTTTGCCAGCACGAAATGATCTAGTTCATTTTGTGGCCATTTTGGATCGGCTATCTGAGGAAGTTCAGCCTTTCGAATTGGCTGGTAAGCCCAATGACGTTTTTGCTGTGAAGAAATAACGTAATCGCTTGCTGGCGGTTTAGCGTTCGAAGCGGGCCAATACGCGCCATCTTTGATCCATTGGCGCAGGCTGGCAATTTCATCATCTTTCAACTTCGGTTTGCCTTGCGGCATTTTCAAGCGATTGTGGGAGTACGTAACTGCCTGCAGTAACAAGCTGGCTTCGGGTTGGTTAGGCACAATAGCCGGCCCGGAATTGCCCCCTTTCAACAAAGCTTCACGGGAATCAACACGAAGCCCGCCGCTTTCCGATGCTGTATGGCAATCGTAACAATTTGCCGCCAATAGCGGGCGAATACGAATTTCAAAGAACTCTTCGTTTGACTGAGCAAAATGAGGTTTGATGATCAAAGAGGCCGAAGACGAGTGAGCAAATCCCAGTCCGCAAACTAGTACAACCAGACTGACCGCCGATAATTTTAAGCTGCGTTCCATTCGAAACATGACCTCTCTTAAGGCGTAAGAATTGATTTCGGATGGAATTACAGCACATATCAGTTAACGGCTGGAAGGGCAGCAATCTAGAAGTGAAGATTAGGCGGGCAAAAAAATACGACTTGCAATGATTTTTGTGGCTGTGCTATTACACCCGTGCATTTGAGACGTAGTCGCCTCTCCGCTTAAGTGCAATTTTGCTTGCCCCAGTACAAAAGGATGTTTTTACTGAAGCGCGAACATCTTTCTCCCTATGGGGAACTGTCGGCTGCCGAACCCTTCCCCCTAATGCAAATCAAAATTCAAAAAGCCGAAGCAGCGTAGATTGCTTTTATTGCGTCAAAGCGCCGCTTTTCAAATTTCGCCGTATTGAATGATCTAAATGGCGAAAGCCGCATAACAGTCAGATTAACCATGCCAATGGGCATTACTTATTAGGAGGTAACGATGATTAAAGATTTTGTGAATAGCTTCGTAAAGGATGAACAGGGACAGGACATTGTGGAGTATTCTTTGTTATTGGTTTTGATCGGTGCCGCAGCCGTATTCGTGTTAACCACAATGGGCACCAGCATCAGCCAGATTTTCAGCAAGATCAACACCAAGCTGTCTAGCGCCAATGACAGCATTTCATAAATTTTTCGGATTCTTGCAATGTGGACTGAGTCAGGTTTGCAGCGTTTGCTCAAACCTGACTCAGTCTTAAATTTTTTGTTGCCAGTCAGGTGTGTCGTTTGAGTGCTGCAAGGCGGTGGCAACTCCCCTCCCCTTAAACCAATTCAAATCCCGCCAGCAATGCAAAAGGAAACCGTTACCCAGAGGTTTTCTGTACGAATTTCGCCATACTGCTTCATTTACAGTGCCTTTTGCTATATGCTGAGCGCCGCAAAAGGCAAACAACTCAACAAAATAGGTTCCAGGGCGGTTTGCAATTGCTACTTAAGCCGAATTTCGGAAAGGTTGTCAGTTCACACTAAATGAATTTACGTTCGATTTTTAGTCTTTTTTCCAGCGACTTGGCGATTGACCTCGGCACGGCAAATACTTTGGTTTTTGCGCGTGGCCGGGGCATTGTTGTTTCTGAGCCTTCAATTGTCGCAATCAATAAAGTCACGCATAAAGTTGAAGCTGTCGGCAATAAAGCAAAAGAAATGCTTGGACGCACGCCAGGCAACATTGTGGCGATTCGTCCGATGAAGGACGGTGTTATC
This sequence comes from uncultured Heliomicrobium sp., assembly GCA_964383955.1. GTDB lineage: Bacteria > Acidobacteriota > Blastocatellia > RBC074 > RBC074 > RBC074. The sequence goes on from CAYLJQ010000120.1 coordinate 12,070, forward strand.
GCCGACTTTGAAGTGACTGAAAAAATGTTGCAGTACTTCATTCAACAGGCCCACGGGGGCAAAACCTGGGTTAGCCCGCGCATTGTCATTGGAATTCCTTCTGAAATTACACAGGTCGAGCGCCGCGCAGTGGAAGACAGCGCTTACCGCGCCAAAGCCGCAGAAGTTTATCTGGTCGAAGAAGCAATGGCGGCGGCTATCGGCGCAGGATTGCCGATCACCGAGCCGCACGGAAATATGATTGTAGATATTGGCGGCGGAACTTCAGATATTGCCGTGATTTCCTTGTCTGGTATTGTTTATTCAAAGAGTGTGCGCGTTGCCGGAAACGAGATGGATGAATCCATCATTCAGTACATCAAACGCAAGTACAACATGTTGATCGGTGAACGCACTGCCGAGCAGGTGAAGATTGAGCTTGGTTCCGCGGATACGCTTGACGAACCAAGAACAATGGAAATCAAGGGCCGCAACCTGATTGAAGGCATTCCCAAAACCATTGTCGTCACTGATGAAGAAGTTCGTGAAGCTCTATCCGATTCCGTCATGACTATTATCAACGCGGTGCGTGTTGCACTGGAACGCACCCCACCGGAATTGTCTGCTGACATTGTTGATCGCGGAATTGTTCTGACGGGTGGCGGAGCCCTGCTGAAGAAGCTGGACGTTCGTTTGATGAAAGATACCGGACTTCCGGTTTCTCTGGCTGAAGATCCGCTGTCTTCGGTTGTGCTAGGAGCAGGTGCGATGCTGTCGGATTTCGACTTGCTGCGTCGCGTGCGGTGGGATGGAGCGACTTTGCCATCGTAGTGACTGCTTGGTCGGTGGCTGAGTTATTATTACTAGCTCTTATCCCTACCGATCTCCGACGACAGGCCCCAAAAGATCAATGTCTTTAACTGATAAGGCGAAAGATAAAGCCAAAAAGAACCCAACCTGGTTGCTGGGTTTGTTGTTGATCGTGCATCTATTCGTGATCTTGCTTAATCGAGTGCCAGGGCAGCCAAACCTGAGCTATTTGCAATTTCTCGCCATGAGCGTGATGTCTCCTTTTCAATGGGGAGCAAC
>CAYLJQ010000121.1:0-13099 GCA_964383955.1 uncultured Heliomicrobium sp.
CACTGAAGTTCATTTACAACCTTAATCACTAAAACTAACTCTTTAAGCTATAACACACACCATCTGCCTAAACGGGAATCGGTACTCTCAGGCTATTATTACGCCAAAGCTCTTGAGCCCCTTCCAAACATATCCATAACGTCTACCTGTAAAAACAGCCCTAATTACAAGCAGGAGATAACTTATTCACTTTCGTGGGAAACGTCTGCCCATTTTCAGGTACAGACGCATTGCTACAAGAGTAGTAATCAACTGTGCCTAGGCCAACCGTTACGAAGATCCGATAGGAAAGGAAAAAATATGAAATTCATGTACAAGCTCACGTTCGCGCTGGTTTTCATGCTGGCGATGTTTCTACCTGCACTGGCGCAAAGACCTAGCGATCAAGTTCCAAGCTCGATATTGGTCTTTAACCTTTATGCGTCCTCTATCACCGACCCCAGCCAAAAGGATACAAGCTTTTCCATTACCAACGTCAACACTCAGCAAGCCGCGTATGTGCATTTGTTTCTGATTAATGAAGGCTGCTCTACTGCGGACGCTTTTCTTTGTTTAACAGGGAATCAAACAGTCTCATTTCGGGCATCTGAGGTTGATCCTGGCGTTACCGGCTATGCAATTGCCATTGCATCCGACGGCGTTACTGGTTGCCCCATCAGTTTCAACGATTTGATCGGCAGCGCTTACGTCAAACTTGATAGTGGTCACGCTGCGCAACTACCAGCAGAAGGTTATAGCGCGCTTTTCGAAGGAGCGGTGCCAGGCTGTACGAACACGTCAGTTCTGGCAAATATTGCGCTGGACGGCAATCAATACAGCCCAGCAGGCCGTATGTTGGCGGTGGACAAAATTCCCAGTGCCGTGGACGGCAATTCTACCTTGCTGGTCGTGAATAGCCTGGAAGGCAATTTGGCAATTGGCATATCAATTATTGGCACTCTTGAAGGAACAATCTTTGATGATGTCGAGAATGGGCTTCAATTTACCAAAGCTGGGTCTTGCCAATTCCGTTCGGTCTTATCCAACAGCTTTCCCTTAACAGTGCCCACGTTTCAAACTTTTATTCCGGCGGGTCGCAGTGGCTGGATGAAGTTTCGAACGCAGCAAGACAAAGCCATTAGCGGCGCTGTTATCAACTTCAATCCAGGCGCTGGAAGTGCCACGGCTGGGTTCAACGGCGGTCACAATTTGCATGTGCTACGACGCACCAGCGGAAATCTGATCGTTCCGATCTTTCCCCCTAATTGCTAAAAACAGCCCTCTTCATTCAAAAGGCCGAAAGATTTTCTTTCGGCCTTTTGAATTCTAACGGGTTCTTTCATTCGCCGGGTTGCACCGTCCCTAACGCTGTGACTTTTTCAAACTGACGATGTTGGCAAACAACCGATAGCCTCCTTGAACGCCCGCTGGCAACTGGCGATAAAACGCATACGCAGCATAAACGAATGTGCCTTTGCCGTATTCCGCAAACATCAATCCACCTTTTTGCGGCGGCTGTTCGCGGTCGTGACATTCCAACAATGGTTTGTAGCGTTCGTCCCAGGTGCTCATCCATTTCGAACCGCGCTCTTCCACCCAGTTGTCGAAATCGGCCAAGGTGATTTTGTTCGGCCCGGCAAAGATCGGATTCGCCGGATCGAGAATCGTGATTTTCGAATCTTCTTCGGAAACTTCTTCGGCGCGCGCGCCCAGCTTGTACGGATACGGCCCATAAGGCGCAGCGTCGAATTCCTGGGTTTGGTATTGATAAATCAGATTGCCGCCGCGTTCGCAGTATTCCAGCAATCGTTTGCTGTATGCCTTCAAATCGTCGCGAACGGCTGTAGCGCGAATACCAACGATGACAGCGTCAAACTGATCCAAATTGCCGCTGGCCAGATCGTTTTCGCCCAGCATCGTCACTTTGACGCCGATCTGTTCCAGCGCTTTCGGGATTTCATCGCCGACTCCCATCACATAGCCGACCGAAAGATTCGGCGCGACTTTTACGTCAACTCCGCGCACGGCCATCGTCGCCGGGCGATATAAATGCCTGGGTTCATTGTCGCGGTGCGCGATGACTTCATAACCTTCCGTGTATTCGCGCCCCGCGTATTCGGCGACGGCCTGAATCTTGAAATCGGCGTCACTGGCAGAAACGCGCGGCACAGACACTTTGAAACTGAAATTGCTGATTTCGCCTTCGTTCGTGAAGTTGAACGTTTGATCGGCGGGCGCAGAAGCCCAACCCGCCGGCAGTTTCAATCGGACTTTGCCGGTAGAATTTCCTTTGACGTTGTTCAGCACATTGACTGTGACGTTAAACGAAGTCTCGGCGGCTCCAACCGGAACAACCCCAACGCGAGGCGACAAGCCAACGCCAATCGCCGGAGCGACGGTCAGCAAACGGCGCTGCTCTCCCCACGGACGATCCACGTAAACTGTCTGCGCAGGTTGCGTCAGCGTGAAACGCACGCCATCAACTTCGTAATTGAAAACACCAACGACATCCGGCGGCGCAAACGGCAGATGCAGAAATTCCGGTTTGTTAATCTGGTAAATGTGATCACGCAATTCGCTGGCACGCGACCAGTAAGGCCTGGTGGATTCCGCGTTGTCAGGCATTTTGACCTCATATTGTACTTTCAGCATTGAATTACTTGCCCACTGTTCTACGCCACCGCCTTTGACATAAAACTGCCAACCTTGAGGACAAGTTAGTTGGGGATCGTTGTTGGCTGTTTTGATCGGGCTGCGATTGAACACGCTCAGCGTCAGCGAAAACTGCTGGCCCGGAATCGCCACGCTAAATGTTTCGCGTGGCTGGCCGAAACCGCCGCCTTGTCCGTCGTTTCTGACTGCGGGGTCAACCAGGACTTCCATCACCAAACCCATTGCCTTGTTCATCGCGTCGTTAAACTCACCTTTTTTGTTGCCGAGCAAGAACAGCAACTGATCTTTATTCACGGCTTCAATATTTGAAGTTTTGACCTTGTCGGCCAACGCCTGAACAGTTTTGGCTCCGGCGGCCAGATCGCTGGCGACAACCCACGGCTGCCGAGCGTCGAACTTTTTGATGGCGGTTTCAACACTGTTGTTCAGGGCAGTCAATTCGGCGTTGACGTTCGTCGAACCGGCGAGCTTCGCCATTCCCAAAATCGTCGTCTCAAGGCCGTCAAAAATGCCCGTTTCTTTTTCGTTCTTGCCGACAAGGCTTTCTTCCAGCAGCCACGAAGACATTGCCGAACCGGGCGCGACTCGCGCAGCACCGCCGCCTTGCGAACGTTGATGCGCCAAGCCATCGCGCGCAATTTCGCGGTACGAACGGCCAAGCAGCGGATCGTAAGCGCCCACATCCACTTTCAACGTCGAAGCTTCTGCTTCACGCACACTGCGATAGAACTTTTTGACCTGCCACGGGCGCAAACCTTCTTTGAAATGTTCGGGGAAAGCATTCGGATCGGCGGCGGCTTTGAAGGCTTCGGCGCTGAGCAATCCGGCGGCTTGATGGTTGCCATGCCCGTCGCGTGGTTTGCCGTGAAAGCGCGAAAGGATGACGTCCGGGCGATACAGCCTGATGGCATGAACCACGTCGTTCAGCACAACGTCTTTGCCCCAATGCTCTATGGTTTCGTCCATCCGCTTGGAAAAGCCGAAATCCGTCACGCGCGTAAACATCTGGTCAACGCCGTAATATCGCCCGGCGGCAAGCAGTTCTTCGGTGCGCAGAATCCCCATTGCATCGTAAAGCTCCGGGCCAACCAGATTTGCGCCGCCTTCACCGCGATTCAGCGTCAACAAGCCCGTGCGAACCCCTTCGTGGCGGCTCAGCCACGTCAGCATCGCGCCGTCTTCGTCGTCAGGGTGAGCAGTCGTGTGCAGCACAGTCGCTGTCGAACGCAACCGGAGCAGCGCTTGCCAGGCCGCCGCCGCGCCTTTGTTTTCGGCAGGTTGTTGCGCTTGTGCGCTGACAGGATTGGCCGTTGAAATCAGCTTCGCGGCTGCAATCAATGAGAAAGCGGACAGGGCCAATGCAAAGAGAATAGGCCTTTTCATCTTGTTTCCAGAGCCTCCAGCAACAAATCATGGAAAACGTTATTTTCAGTGACGCGCGCCCTTTTGCGCCGTCCGCTGAAGCGAATAGTTAGGTCGATCAACTGGCGCGAGCAAAGACTTCGCCTTGCGGTCCGTGATAGCAGATTGAAGCTCTTGATCTCAATCTGGCTAGCCCATTTTTTTCAGTTCAGAAAAACTAGTTTCGCCTTGGATCTTTGCGAATACGTCCTGCGGTGAGTTTGAGTAGGAATACACCAGCAAGCATAATCGCCCACATAATTAAGGTCGTGTACACATGCCATTTGCTGTACTGGAATACCCTAGCGCTAACCTCTGTATAGCCCTTCTTACCGTTATAGGCGTTGTATCCCCAGAGATAGTAATGACCATTCTCAACCGTTCCATTTACTGCATCACCACCTAAATACAAGGTCAACAAGACAAAAACGAGAAAGTTGAGAACGGTCAAACCGGAGAATATCGCGTAGGCGTACTCAAGGGTCGTCATTCGTGCATGGAAATATTTCATCAGCTACCTTGCGCCAGATCGGCCTAACATTGAGTTCGGTAGGCGAAATAATCAATAGAAAAGGCGTACCTTTTGAAAAGTACGCCTCCTTGGTTATTCAATTCCCCAGCCGGGTTATTTGACGGTTTTCTTGGCCGGGGTAGCCACCATATAGGGTTTGATCATGGTGGCGATTTCGTCTGCGCCGGCGGAAACTTGTTCAACGTTCAGCTTGAATTCCTGTGAATCGGTGACGCGCAACGTCAGGTCTACGCGCACAAACATGTCTCCGTCTTTATCAATGCCGACTTTGATCCGGTCGTAATCGTCATTCAGTTGCAACAGTTTCGCCATCAGTTCCGGCGAGGCTTTGAAATCTTTCTTTTCGGCGACGACCGCAACCAGAATCAGCATGCCTTCGTGGCCGATGGTGACGACCGCAATATCGTCCAGCGTATTGCCGCGAAACTTTACCGTCCAAACGTTGTCGGCGGCTTTGCCGTACGCGTGGCCGGATTCTTCCAGCATCTGGACAATTTTTGTCGCAGAGGCTTTATCAAGCGTCATTTTCTTTTCCTGCGCCGAAGCGCAAACAACCAGCAAAGTCAGTAAGGCAATCGAGAGTAAAGTCGAAACCGTTTTTTTCACAGAAAAACTCCTTAGAAAACTGCATGCAGCGCCAGCCTGGTCGGGTGAACCCAGCGCTCCAAGAGCAATTATTCGGATTTATATTTCCGGCGGATGATACGGGCTCCGCCAACAACCAACACGCCGCCAAAAAAGATCGGCAGCCAAAGCAAGGAAGTCAATCCAGGCAATTTTAACCGCCAGCTTGCGGTTTCAGCCGCCGGTTGCTGACGACGAGGCCGCGGCGGAACATCGTCCGTCACGGTGTACAGTTCGCCGCCCCGCAAATACATCCGCTGCATTTCTTCCAGATTGAATGGCCGCGCGCCTCGACGGTTGAAGACTGAAATCTGGTTACCGGATTCGTCAGCTGCACGGTCGCGGTCAATGCCTTTTGAAAGTGCCAGCGCCTCGCCTTTCAACGGAAACGTTGCAATCCATTTCGGCGTCGGTTTTGGCGAAAACCCGTAAATGGTCGCGTTCTCTTCCGGCGACAACAACTGCACGACCTGCAAACCGTTCCTGCCGTCGGCGACATACGCAAATAGTGAATTCGCCGTCATTCCCAGCTTCACGTCGTGGGCGTCGTTGATTTTGCCGTCGCCGTTGAACATTTGATCCAGTTTCGGCTTTTCGGGCTTTTCGATGTCCACAATCGCCAAGCCGTTTTTGCCAGCCGCGACATACGCATAGGTTCTGGCCAAATACAGATTGTGCGCGTCTTCAATCTTGACCGTCGCAGCTTCGACCAGCCGAGCTTTTTCGGGAGTGGTCACATCCACGACTTTCAAGCCTTCTTCGTCGGTGACAAAGGCATACCGGAATTGAATTTGAACGCCGTGCGGATTTCGGAAGCCAGCGATTTCAGCCGCGATTTTCGGTTCCAGCGGATTGTTCAAGTTCACAATCGCCAGGCCTTTGTCACAGGTGATGTAGGCGTAAACGCCAGCGATGGTGATGGAGGAAGCTCCGTTGAGCGCGCCGCCCGGATTGAACGCCAGCGCGCGTTTCAGGAAATTGTTCGACGGATTGCCGTCCAGCAATGTCGCCACACCTTTCTTTTTATCGCCGACAACCACCAAACCTTCCTGTTTGTCGCTGACGTACAGAAACGCGTAAATCGGATGGATTGGCTGTTTGTCATCGCGATTAACGGCTTCTTCGTTTTCCTTCAGATGTTGGCGCGTCGGATCAACCGCCAAGGTCGAAGGCGAAGCGACACCTGTCGCATATTTCGTATTCACGTAAAACCGCTGCCCCAAAGGCGAAACCGGCGCCGTGGTAATGCGTTCGCTGAAGCCTTTGTTGTCAATGTTGGCAATGTCGTACACGCGCAACCCGGCAGACCCGTTGGCGACATACGCGTATTCGCCGCGAACCTGAATGCCCAGGGCTTCGGGCGCGGTGTGTTCATACGCTTCTTTCAGAACACCGCCGTTTTTGACGTGTTTCTCGAATTGTTCGGGATACGCCAGCTTGTGCAGGTTCGAACCGATGACGGCTTGCGGCTCATCACGTTCCGTCACGGCAATCGCGTGAATGCCGTGTTTGCCAGCAGCCACCCAGGCGAACCGCCCAATGAAGTTGACAAAGTTCGTCCCCTGCATCAAGAGCTGCGCCATAATTGCATTGTTGTCATTTGTTTTTGACACGTGGCAATCAGTGCAGGTTTTGGTTTCGGATGTGCTGACGGTGTGCGGAACGAAACTGCTGAACGCGTGGCCGCTGTACCCTTCCGCGGAAACCGTTTGCTGTTGTGAATACAGCCATTCGCGGTTCTGGTTTTGCGAACCTACCAGCACGGCGCAGGTCGAACGCGTCGGCGCGACGCGGCGTCCTGTGACGGTTCCGTCTTTGCCAAGCATGTAAATGTCGTCGCGCAGGGTCTGGAAATTGTACTGCGTGTAGTTTCGCAGGTTGTCCTGGCCTTCGTTGTGCAGGCTTGGTTTCTGCTTGTTCGCGGTCATCGGCAGGTGGCAACCGAAACAACTGGTCGTCCACGAAGTGTGGCAGGCGTAACAGGTCATGTTGCTGTTGGCGTGCGCCAGCTTGTTTTCAGTGACCGAAGCATCCGACCAGGTTTTGCCGTCGCGCTGGACGGTCTTGGCAAACGCCGAAGAATCGTTGTAATCGCGGCTGCGGTATTGCACGTCCTGATTGTTGATTTTGACGGTGCGATTCTGTTGAACGGTGTCCACCGTTTGCACGATGCGCCACCACTTGCCCGGCGTCACGAGAGAGTTCTGCACAATGTCGCCCGGTCGCAACGTCAATTCACGCGGTTTGCCATCTTGGCCAACTTCGGGCTGCCCGTCATTTCCAATCACTGTGCGTTTGGTTTCGGCAGCGATGCGCTGGAACATTGCCACGCTGCGACCGCGTTCGTTGCGGGTTTTGATGCGTGTCAGGTCTTTGGGAACGGTGATCACTTTGCCTTTGAAGCGTGCCGTGCCCGCTGCAGGTCCCGACAAGGTCAAACTGGCCGGTTCGGTGATCGTTCCGTGGCAATCAATGCAATCAATCTGAACCGCTGCGCGCGGTTCGTTGTACAAGTTGCCGTTGCCATGAACGTCCTGGCTGACGTGGCAATCGGCGCATTGCATGCCGACTTTCTGATGCACATCTTCCATGTGAACAGCTTTCTTGAACTTTTCGGGGTCTTCCGGCGCGATCTTTGTCCCGCGCGAAGAAAGCATGTTCCCTTTGCGGTCGGTTTTATACACGTTGCGAAACACCCAGCCGTGGCCGTGAAAATCGCCAAACTGTGTGCGTTGCGCTTTCGGGTTTACGTCGTTCCAGATGTTGGCAAGAAAGTTTCTGTCCTGTCCCCACAATCCGCGCAAAGCAGAACCTTCGGGATTGCGGTTTTGAATTTCGTCTTTCTGCTCCGAACTCAGGTTCGGTTGTTTGGCCGGATACATCAAATTGCCGTCGGTTTCATTGTCCCACCAGGTCATACCGTAATATCCCAGCAGCATGTTTCCGCCGGGATGGATGTGGCAGGTCATGCAGTTGCTGGAAGGCGCTCCCAGCACCATTTGATGTTTAACCGGATGGCCGGATTCGTTTTTGGGAATTGTCGGATCAGCGGTTTGCGATTGGCCAGCGTTGCCGAATTTGGCGAATTGCGCCGAATGTTTCGGGTCGCGGTCGTTGGCGTAAACCACGTGACAAGCCGTGCATCCCGACGAACGGTAATCGCCCGGATTGTCGTTTGTGCCGAGCATCGAAAGCAGCGGATCAAGCAATCGCGTTTTCTGCAATCCCAGAAAGACCGGATCGGTTCTAAGCCGCGTGCCAAACCCACGATCACTCAGCTTCACTTCCGGCTTGCCCGGCAACTCAAACGCATTCGGGCTGCCAATATCCGACGGCAGACCTTTCAACTCTCCGCCGCGTTCAAACACACGCAACACGTTTCCAGGCTGTGTGATTTCCCAGCGCGGCAGCGGCATCAGGTACGGCAGAATTCCCTGCTTCAAAGTTTCTTCGGCGGTTGGCGCGGGATTGGTAAAGACAGCTTGCGGTTCGCCATCCTTGCTGTAACTTTCGCCGAAGCGCGCATCTTTCAACGGAAACGCGCCGTTGTTGTACAACGCCGCTCCCCACAACATTCCGCCGTGGGTCATCATGCTTTTCTTGTTCCAGGCGACTTCGCGTTCGTGGCACTTGCCGCAAGCCAAATCCGCCGCGCGAAAATCTCCAGGATTGATGAAGCGCACATATTCGGCGCTTTCTTTCAGCCAGGCCGTTGCCAACCGTTCCGGGTTCGCGGTTGATTTCCACACTTCAGGATTGCGCGGCTGGACGTGCGCTTTCAACTTGTCCTGCGTTTCCGCCGCATTGCCGCCGTGACAATCGGCGCAGCCAATATCCAGATCGTCATCGCCATCCACGTGCATGGATTCCGTGCCAGTGTGGCAGACGATGCAACCGGCGCTTCGCGGATTGATTTTCTTTTGCCGTTGCGCCGGGGCTGCTGGAGCTTGCTGCTGGTCGGCTTCATCAGGTTTATGACCGATGCTGGCGCGCGAAACAGCTTCGGTGGTACCGCGGTCTGCAAGCGAAACGGCGATCACCAAAGCAATGAACAGACATAACAGAAACAGAAGTTTGACGCGCTTGATTGTCTTGGCTTGGTTCATACCTTCAACTCTCTGGATGCTTTGGAATGCAGCGTTGTATAAGCAGGGGAATTCAAGAAATCTACCGTTGAATGCCAGAAGCTTCTTCAATGTCCCGCAGGGACAACTGAAAATAGCCCAGCGATTTTATCGCCGGGTACCTGACAAATTATCCAACCAGTCCCATCGGGACGGCTGAAGATTTTCCCGGCGATGAATCGCCGCGCGATTATCAAACCGTCCCTGCCGGGACGAAGAAACTTTACTGATATAAAACTTCAAGAAACACAAAAATCTCAGCCCATCGGCATCAACCCATCAATTGGGCCATCATTGCCGCCGGGTCCCAGTACGCTTTCACCGTTTGAATCTTGCCGTCGCTGTTCAGCGTGAAAATGTCTATGCCTTCAAACTTGGCCTGGCGACCGGTTTTGCCAAGTCCGCTGGCAAACCATTTCACACCGGCTTCATTGCCGACGACGAAAATTTGTTGCGGGCGCATTTCAATGGTTTCAAAGCCTCCGGCGACGCCGTTGAAAAAGGCGCGCAGCATTTCGTGTCCAACCAGCGGCGGATTTCCCGGTTCGTGGCTGACTGCATCAGCAGCAAAATTGGCGATCCAGGCTTCGCAATCGAGATTGCAAATGGCATCAAAGTAATCGGTGACGACCTTTTGAACTGTTTCAGATGTCATTGGGTTTCTCCTGTAATGAAATTGGAATGCTTACTTCGCAATTCGTTACGTGGTGCGCGGTGCCGTCAGATTCAATACACAAACTTCAATGTCATAAACGCTGACCACAAAGTCGGCGTCGTGGCACCGCAGCCTTTGGGCGTGCCGTTGCAGTTTGAACTGAAAACGTCTGTGAAACCTGTGCCGGGGCGCAAGCCGGATGCCCCGCCAACCAGGACAATGTTTTCGTTCAGCAAGGGCCGGTAAATGAATCCCGCGCCCAGATCGTGGCCGATGCTGTGGCGAATCGCCGGTTGAAACAGCAACAGTTCCAGCGGTTCCGTGCGATTGAATCGCAAATAGTTGTAGTTCAAAAAGCCGCGCAGTTTCGGCGTCAAATCCGCGTCCACCCCGGCGTTGTACAGCGTCAATCCTGGGTTTACGAAATTCGCCTGTCCTTGAATCTTGCTGCTGCGAAGGCTGGGAAGCAGGCTGCGTGGTTCGACCAGCGCGACGCCGGTTTGCGTCAGACGCAACGCCTGGGAATTCCAGAAACTGAATTTGCCGCCCGCAAAACTGGTGTTGTCCAGAATCGCGTCAAAGCCTCGACCGGTGTCGTCCAGCGGTTTGGAATCGCCGGAAGTGTAAAAGGCAGCGACGCGATAACGCACCCAGTCGTAGTCAATCGAAAGTTCGGCAGCCGCCATTTGCGCGTTGATGCGCGTGGCACGGTTCGCAATCGGGTTGAACGTGTCGCGACCAATCGCCTGATAAGCCGCGTGCGTGATGTTCCAGCGCCCAAAATGCCCGTCGCCTGTCCAGCCGAAATAGCCTGACCGAACGCGATGCGGCGTGACGGTTCCAATCTTTGCCGGGCGAACCAGAAACCCGTTCTGGTCATGTTCCATCGTTGGCCGGTCGTCGCTGTAATGCAGGCTGAATTGCGTGGTGTATCCCAGCACGAAGGTGTCCTGCCGGAACAGGTTGGCGATGTACACCTGCTGATTGCGAAAATCCGTTTCCTTAAAATTGATGGTGTTCAGCCCGCTGTTGGTTTCTTTTTCCAGCATGTGGAAATACGCCAGATTGTATTGCCAGCGGTTGTTTTTAAAGTTGCCGAACAATCGCGCGCCGAGGTTGGAATCGCTGAAAATGAACCCGCGAAAATCGCTGGTGAATGGTTGAATTCCCACGCGAATGGAAGTTGTATCGAATTCCGGCGAGCGCCCGCCCTGGCTGCCTTTGCCGCGCAGGAACGGAAACAGCTTCGTTGTGTCGCCGAGCCGGTATTCAAAGAAAACTTCTTCGATGGAATTGAACCCGTCCAGGCGCGATTTCCCTTCGCGCACGTCAATGTTGACGATGCCGTTTTCTCTGACACGCAGCAGGTTCAAATTGGCAATGCCTGTGACTTTGAATCGCCAATCCACCGGTTTGAACGAAGCGTCGCCTTTGAACAGGTCCAGAGAAAAAATGAAATTCTGGTTGAAGAGTTCCTGCCGCCCGCGCCCGAAAAATTCAAAGCTGCCGGGAAGGTTGGAACTGACATCCTGTGGAAGCGGCACGCGGCGAATGGTGAAATCGCTTTCGCTGGCCAGCGTAATGGCCATGAAAATGTCGTTCCCAAAAATCGGGTAATCGCCTTTCAGCACATTTTGGCGATAAGGGTTTTTGATGTCGCCTTTTTTGAAACGCGGATCTTCCGGCAAACCAATGCGCCAGCGATCCCGAATGACCATAAAGTCTGCGTCTTCCGCTGAAGGCTTGCCTTTGTCACGCGAAGGTCCAGCCGCACCCAGCGGTTTGTCTTTTGGCGTTTGAATGTTGGGAGGCGTTGCCGGTTCGGCAGGTTTGGTCTGCGGTTTTGATTGCGGCGAAGCCTGGGCGGATTGCGGGTTCGCCTGGCTTAAATCGGCGTTCTCGGATTGTGCTACTGCGGATGCCGTTCCGGCGATCAGAAATAAAAGGGCTGACAGTATGATTTTGCTTCGCACCGCTTCGTCTCTCCCCCGGGATGCAGGTTATGGTTTCGGAATAAATAGGAACCTGATAACAGAAAATAATGCGAGCGACGTTTACGTCGGAAAAAGATCAAATTTAAGACAACGAAAATGGCGACTGACGGTGAAATTCAATCGGCGGTAACCTTGCACGGAATCTGAACGGGAAGACTCGAACCCACGGTCAAGGTGCGAGGGTTGATAGCACAGCCTTTTCAACCAAGTCAATCATTGATTTTAGACGCTTTCTTTACTGGCCGCGCCAACAAGCGTCTCGTTTTTCCAGAAACGCGCTGATCCCTTCCTGCGCATCATCAGCCATGGCGTTCAGGCTCATCACTTCCTTTGTGTAGTCGTATGCCTTGGTCTGATCCAGATCAATTTGCGTGTAAAAAACCTGTTTCCCGATGCCGATCGTCAGCGGGCTGGCCGTGGCAATCTGGCTGGCCAATTTTTCGGTTTCGGCGCGTAGCTCTGACGCCGGGACGACACGATTGATCAATCCCCAATCGGCGGCGGTTTTGGCGTCAATCGGATTGCCGGTCATCAGCATTTCCAGCGCGCGTTTGCGTCCGACGGCTCGTGAAAGCGCCACCATTGGCGTTGAGCAAAACAGCCCGATGCGAACTCCCGGCGTAGCGAATTTTGCGCCTTCCGCCGCAACCGCCAAATCGCAGGTTGCGACCAACTGGCATCCGGCGGCAGTCGCCATCCCTTGGACTTCGGCAATCACCGGTTGCGGAATTCGTTGAATGACCGTCATCAATTCTGCGCAGACATCGAACAACTGCCGGTAATCGCCCAGCGTTCGCCCGCGCAGTTCGTTCAAGTCATGCCCTGAAGAAAACACGTTGCCGGACGCTGCCAAAATGATTGCGCCGACTTCGCGGGATTGGCCGAACTGTTTCAAACAAGCCAGCAGTTCCTGCATCAGCGCCAACGAAAGCGCGTTGCGGCGTTCAGGCCGGTTCAGCGTAATGCGAGCCAGCGGAGCGCTGATTTCAACAAGCAGATTTTCGTAAATTGTCGGCATAGAGTTTCCTTGTAAGATCGCGAGACGAAGCAAGGATAACAGCCTGCGCTTCACGCGGTCTAGCTTCATTCAATTTGGCGCAGAGCAAGGATTTCGTTA
>CAYLJQ010000122.1:0-13076 GCA_964383955.1 uncultured Heliomicrobium sp.
CGACGGCGCTAACTTTAGAGTATGTCAGGGTTTGGCGCAAGGGCTTTCTGAAAGTGGGATTCTGCGCCTGCTAAGCGTGCCAAGTCATCCTCAGTGTGATAGAAGCAATTTCGAAGATTACACCCCGGAGGAAATGTCATGCATTTGGACGAACCACGCTTGAAACCGCTGGCGGACGACGAATTGGATGAAGAGGCATTACGAGTGCTGGAAAGCTCGCGAATGCGCGGAAAGGTGTTTAACATCTTTCGCACGCTGGTCCATCACCCCAAGCTGCTGGAGCGATGGATGGTGTTTGGCTCTCACGTTCTGGGCAAATCCACTTTGCCGCCGCGCGAACGCGAAATGGTGATTTTGCGGATCGGCTGGCTTTGTCGCAGCGATTACGAATTTGGCCAACACGTTTTGATCGGCAGAAGAGCCGGTTTGACCGACGAGGAAATTCGCCGAATCAAAGACGGCGCAGACGCCGACGGCTGGAGCGAGCTTGAGCAAGCGATGCTCAGAGCAGTGGACGAACTTCATGCCGAAGCCTTCATCAGCGACCCGACATGGAAAAAGTTATCCGAGCATCTTTCGGCTCAGCAACTGCTTGATCTGATCTTCGCTGTTGGCCAATACAACCTGGTTTCAATGGCGCTTAATACGCTGGGTGTGCAACGCGATGAAGGCGTTCCCGGTTTCGACATTTGACGAAATTCGATTGGTCGCTGATACATTCCACAATTTCTGCTGGCAGTTTTCTTTTAAGCTTTCGCTGGAGACGCTAAACAATGAATGGTTTTCCCCAAACTCCCGTTGAACCTTCCACGCCAAAAACAGGAAAACTGCGCCGGTTGTTGATGTTACTGATTGCGCTACTGGGGTTGCTGGCAGCCGCAGTGATGGTCATCGGAATCATTGAATTTCCGGAAGACCGCCCGCCCGCCGGGTACACCAACGGCAATCCTGGCAGCGGAGGTTTGCGACGCCCATTTCCGGCGATGAACCAGCGAGCCAGCAATCCGACGACTTCGGAGAAAACCGAGCTTGGCCGGTTGTTGTACTTCGATCCGATTCTTTCCGGCGACAACACGCAATCCTGCGCAACCTGCCATCACCCGGATTTGGGATTCAGCGATGGTCGTTTTACTTCGATGGGGATTGGCGGAAAAGGAACCGGCCAGGAACGCACAGGGGGCAAATCTCTTCGCCGAAATTCTCCGACGATTTGGAATGCCGCCTATAGTCATAAGCTTTTCTGGGACGGACGGGCCAGCGATCTGGAAGATCAGGCGCGTTCGCCGCTTACTGCCGCTGATGAAATGAATCAAAGGCCCGAAGAACTGGTGGAAGAACTGAAGAAGATTCCAGAGTATGTGGCAATGTTCGACAAGGCTTTTAGCGGAGCAAACAGTTCGGGGGTGACGTTCGACAATGTGAATAACGCCGTTGCGGCTTTCGAACGAACGCTCATCAGCAACAATTCGCCCTTTGATCGGTACGCCGCCGGAGACACAACGGCGCTGACCGCCGAACAGCGCAGAGGTTTGACGCTGTTTCGTTCGCTGAAAACCCGCTGTTTTGAATGTCACGGTTTTCCGACATTTGCCAATCCGGATTTCAAGGTGATCGGCGTGCCGCCAATGCTTGGCCAGTACAGCCAGCCGGACGATTTAGGCCGCGCCGAAGTCGAAGGCGGCGAACCCTACAAACACGCCTTCAAGGTTCCGACGCTGCGCAACATCGCGCTGACTGCGCCGTACATGCACAACGGTCGTTTTCTGACTTTGGAAGATGTCATCAACTTTTATGCTGCGGGAGGCGGGCATGGAAACGGAATGCCGCTGAAAAATATTGATGACAAAATTCGCCGGTTTCCCATCATTGCACAAGAACGAAACGATTTAATCGCATTTATGCACGCGCTGACCGACGAATCCCACATGCCGGAGTTTCCTGAAAAAGTTCCTTCCGGGTTGCCGGTCGTTCCGCGATTGAAGCCGGGCATTAAGCCTTCCGCGCTAGCGGCCAAAAATCCTGCCAGCTTTACGGCTGCGCTGGTTCCGGCGCGGCGCGATCCAACGACTTGGCGCATCAAACCGGGCGAATCCATACAGTCTGCGCTTGACCGTTCAATTGCCGGTGACACGATTGAAATCCATCCCGGAACTTACAACGAAACCTTGCTGATTGACGTGGATAACATCACGATTCGCGGCGTGATCGAAAACAGTCAGCGGGCCGTGCTGGACGGGAAAAACATTTTGACGGACGCAGTGATTACATCCGGCCACCATTTCACCATCGAAGGGTTGATGATCAAGGATTACGTCAGCAACGGCATAACCGTTCACGGCGCAGAAGACGTCAGCTTCCGCGATTTGATCGTTGAAAACACAGGCTTGTATGGCGTTTATCCGGTCGAATCGAAAGGCGTGCTGGTGGAAAACTGCAAGCTGACCAGGATCAAGGACGCAGCGATTTACGTCGGCCAATCGCGCGACATCATCGTTCGCAACAACGAATGTTATGGAAATGTCGCAGGCATCGAAGTCGAAAATTGCATTAACTCGCTGGTCGAAAACAATTACCTGCACGACAACACCGCCGGAATTCTGGTTTTTCTGTTGCCGAACAATCCTTCCAAAGTCGGCAGCGATCACAAAGTTAGTAACAATCGCGTTCTCAATAACAACCACGCAAACCTTGGCGACCCGAATGCAATTGTCGGCAAACTGATCCCCGGAAGCGGAATGCTGATTATGGCTGCCGACCGCACGGAAGTGACAGCCAATGAAATTCGCGGCAACGATTCGTTTGGCCTGGCGGTTGTAGGCTTAGCTGTGGCGTTTCCGAAAGGCACTACTTTCGACGTTGGCGCAATTCCGGAAAGCAATCGGATTCACGGCAACACCTTTGCCGACAACGGACGCAACCCCGCCGGACTGGTCAAAGAAATTGGCGCGAAAAATTGCGACATCTTTTGGGATGGCAGCGGCTGGAACAATTCGTTTGAACAAACCGGCGTGAAAAGCTTCCCGGCGATTTTGCCGAATTCAGACTGGCCGAACCCATTGCGCCGCGCTTTTACGCGCGGATTCAATTTTTTACGCGACAAGTTTCTGTAACTTGTGAAAGCGGGTTCGTAACCGGAGAAGGCTGGTTAGTGCGGTTCTGCTCCTGGGAGTTCCGTGGCAAACCGAATCCCAATCCCGTCCGGCCCTACCAACGTAAAATCCCGTAAGCCGTAATAGCGGTCGTCAATTTCCCTGAAGATGCGCGCGCCAATGTCTTTGGCCAGCTCACGATATTCGTCCACGTTCGGAACCATGATTCGAATATTAGCCAGCGGGAATGGAGGCGGGGACGGCATCTGCTTGAATTCTTCCAACATCAGCCGTGAGTCTTCCCACGCCAATTCGGCAAACGCTGGTTCCTGCCGAATTAGCCTGAAGCCAAGCTTTTGGTAAAAGCTTAGCGAATGGCGCAGATCGCGCACGTAAATTTCTATAACCAATTGCTCAGTTGCCGGAACGTGATTTGTCATTGGTTTTCAAAAGTCCTTCCACTTCAAAATTTCCGATTTCTTTCCGCTTATTTTCCGGTCAGTTTTTGTGAAGCCGGATCATAATTTTGTGTTCCACATTCTATCAAGCATGGTTTGTGACATGTGAGCGCGAGTCAAGAACTCGACGCTGGCGGATGTAGAGAAATACGTCCCGTCAGTAACTGGTGCCGCTTCTGTCGCCAATCATTTCTCACCCAAGATATGTACGTGAAGGAGGGTTGTCATGAGAGCAATTGAGAAGGCGCGAAGGGATTTCGCCAGCAGATTCACCGCCAGTTGTTTTCTTGGAATGGTGTTTGTTGTTTGGCTGCTGATGAATCCGCCGCAATCTTCAAATGCGCAATCCTGCAGCTTCACGATTTCTTCCGGCAGCCAGAATATCGCGTATGGTGGCGGAACAGGCAGCATAGAGGTGACGGCTTCTTCATCTTCCTGTAACTGGACTGCGGCTTCCAATGCCTCGTGGATTTCAATTACCTCCGGGACGTCGGGGCAGGGAAACGGTGTTGTCATGTATTCGGTCATTTCCAATCTTGCTGCTTCTACGCGCGCTGGAACGATTACTGTGGCTGGACAGACGTTCACGATAACCCAGAACGCAGGACAAAATGGATTGATGTTTTATCCCTTGCCGGCGCCAATCCGATTGCTGGACACACGGGCGGGAGCAATGGTCGGTTGTGATACTCCCGGAGCTCCGATTATCGGGGACACTTCGCGAACGCAGACTGCGGCCGGAAGAACCTGCAGCAGCGTGACAATTCCATCCACCGCGCGGGCATTGACAGGTCATGTGACAACGGTTCAATCCGAAGGTGGTTTTCTGACGCTTTATCCCAGTGACGCCACACGGCCGCTGGTCGCCAACACGAATTACCAATCAAACCAAATCGTCAACAATGTGTTTACCGTTGGGCTGGGTGCAGCGGACGGAGCCTTTAAGATTTACGCGTTCAAAACGACCGAAGTCGTCATTGACGTGACAGGGTATTACGCTCCGCCGGGATCAACTGGACTCTATTTCCATCCCCTTCCGAAACCGATTCGTTTGCTGGAAACCCGGCTAGGACAAACTGGTTGTGATACACCCGGAATGCAACTGGCCGCCAACAGCACGCGAACGCAAGCCACTGCCGGAAGAACCTGCGATGGCGTGACCATTCCCGCAAACGCAATGGCCGTGACCGGCAATGCCACGGTTGTCGCTCCCTCAGTCAATGGCTTTCTGACGCTGTTTCCCAGCAACGCCGCGCAACCTTTTGTTGCCAGTTCAAATTATCCAGCCGGACAAACTGTCAACGGTCCATTCACGGTGGGGTTGGGTCCGGACGGCGCATTCAAGATTTTTGTGGTGGCAATGACGGATCTGGTAATTGACCTGCAGGGTTATTTCAGCACCGACGCCGTGGACATCAACGGAACCGGATTGCTCTTTTCGCCTTTGCCCACGCCTGTGCGGTTGCTGGAAACCCGCCCGGCAAATCCGGGATGTTTCACGCCGAATGCTCCGCTGAATGGCAACACCGAATATACGCAACCGGCAGCAGGAATTTGCCAGGGAGTGAACATTCCGGCGGTAGCGCGTGGAGTCGTCGGCAATGCGACGACGGTGTTGCCTCCGGCGCAAGGTTTTTTGAGCTTCTGGCCAAGCAACGTCGCTCGCCCGTTGATTGCCACGTCCAATTACAGAGCCGGTGTAGTGTGGAATCGTCACTTTACTGTTGGGCTGGGAATGGATGGTGCGTTCAAAATGTACGCGCTGACCACGACCGATTTGGTAGTTGACGTGTCCGGTTTTTTTGCTCCCCCAGCAACTAATCAAGCCCCATTGGCGGATGCTGGGCCGGATAAGACCACCAGCGCTCCTTCGAATACCGCAACGTTGACAGGTGCGGCAAGCGATGATGGATTGCCGTCAAATTCCCTGAGTGCCAGTTGGAGCAAAGTGAGTGGGCCGGGAACGGTGAATTTCAGCGCGCTGAATTCGGTGACGACCAATGCGACGTTTAGTCAGCAGGGAATATATGTGTTGCGATTGACGGCTAACGATTCGCAACTCTCTGCAACAGATGATGTCACGGTGACCGTGAACCCCGCGCTGGCAGTGAATGCGGGAATGGATCAGGTTATTACTCTGCCGAACACGGCGATGCTGATGGGTAGTACCACCGGAGGAGCCGGAGCCATGACATTCGGCTGGAGCAAAATTAGTGGCCCGGGCACCGTGCTGTTCAGCAACGCCAGTGGACTGGGCACAACGGCAATTTTGGGGATTGCGGGAACATACGTGTTGCGGTTGACGGCAATGGATTCGATGACAACAGTCAGCGACGATGTGCAGGTGATCGTCAACGTTGATCCGACAACGCCACCACCAGACCCTGCGACAGTTGCTCCGCCAATGAATATGACTGTGGCGACAACTATTGGGGACGCAACGGAATTCCTTTACACGGGAGCGAACCCAATCCAAACCGGCGTCGCGCCGGGCACAATCAACAAAGTCCGCGTCGCAGTGTTCAAAGGCCGAGTGCTGGATAAAAACAACAACCCATTGTCGCTAGTCAAAGTTACGGTTTTGAATCATCCCGAATATGGCCAAACTCTCAGCCGCGCCGATGGTCGATTCGATCTGGCCGTCAATGGCGGCGGAGTGCTGAATCTGCAATTCGACAAAGTTGGGTATATGACGTTGCAGCGGACGTTCGACGTGCCGTGGCAGGAATACTGCACCGTTGCCGATGTTGTGTTGATGGGGTATGACCCCAACGTTACGTTCATTGATCTGTTGGCAAACCTTCCGATCCAGGTCGCGCAAAGTTCCACGAACACTGATAGCTTCGGTACACGCCGCACCACGTTTTTCTTCAAACAGGGAACGACGGCAACCATGACGTTGCCCGGCGGAGCGATGGTCGGGCTGGACAAGTTGCACGTGCGCGGAACCGAATTCACCGTTGGCGCAAACGGCCCGAACGCAATGCCGGGTGATTTGCCTGCGACCAGCGCTTACACCTACGCCGCCGCATACACGATTGACGAAGCCGTTGCAGCCAACGCGATTGAAACCACGTTCAGCCAGCCAGTGGTTCAGTACAACGAAAACTTTTTGAATATCCCAGTGGGCACAAATGTGCCTTCGGGGTTTTACGATCCTCAACAGGGAATCTGGAAGCCATCAACCAACGGACGCATTGTCAAAATCCTGTCAGTCAGCGGCGGCCAAGCCAATTTGGATATAAACGGAAACGGCGTGCCTGCGACTGATCCTGAATACGCCGCGTTCGGCATTGACGCAGCGGAACGGCAGCAACTTGCTATTAGCTTCAGTGTCAATCAATCGCTGTGGCGCGTGCCACTGAATCATTTTTCGGCTTGGGATTCCAACTTCGGTTTCGGGCCGCCTGCAGGAAGTGGGCCACCGAATGGTGGATCGGCGTCCGGAGGTAGTAACGGGCCAGCAGGCAGCAGCGGCGGAGGGTCAAGCGGCGGTCCCGGCGGTGGCGGACCAGGTGGCGGCCCAAGTGGCCCGGGCGGTCCAGGCGGCGGCGGTTCAGGCGGTGGCCCTGGAGGAGGGCCTGGTGGTGGCGGACCTGGCGGCGGCCCCGGTGGCGGTGGTCCCGGTGGCGGTGGGTCGGGTGGTGGCGGCAATGGCGGCGGCGATTCGAACAGTGATAACAGCAGCAGTGAATGTGAAGGCTGTATCCTGGGCATGGAGGATCAGCGGCTGAGCGAAGAGCTCAACGTCACCGGCACGAAGTATTTCCTGCGGTACGACAGCACACGTTCCCGCAGCAACGTCAGCAACTACACAGCGCGCATTCCCCTGAGCGGCGCCAGCTTGCCCGGCCCACTCAAACGCATCGAACTCAGCTTGAGCATCGCGGGGCAAACACAATTTTCCACTTTTCCGGCGCAGACGAATCAAATCACCAGTTTCACCTGGAGCGGCAAGGACGCTTACGGGCGTGATGTGCAGGGGCAGCAGGAATTGCTGATTGACATCGGCAACGTTTACGACGGCACGTATCAGAACGTCGCCAGCTTCGGCTACAACGGCAACGGCGTGCCGATTACGACTAACACGCGGCAGGAAATCATTATTCACCGCCGCCAGCGATTGCTGCTGGGCACGTTTGCCGCGCCGCCGCTGGCCTTGGGCGGTTGGACGTTGAGCGAACATCACACTTACGACCCCGTGGGGCAAAAGCTTTACGAAGGCAACGGCAGGCAGCGTAACGCGCAAACCGTCAGCAATCGCATTGAAACCTTCGCTGGCGGGTTGTCGGGCTTTTTAGGCGATGGCGGGCCGGTCAGCGGCGCGCGGTTCAACTGGCCGAGCGGCCTGGGCTTCGCTCCGGACGGCACGCTTTATGTCGCGGATGCTGGCAATTCGCGTGTCCGCACAATCGCGCCCGACGGCACGGTGACAACATTCGCGGGCAACGGCGGTGGTTGCAATCCTGCTAATTTCCCCTGCGGCGACGGCGGCCCGGCGGCCAATGCCTCCTTTGGCGGCGTGAATCGCGTGGCGGTGGCACGCGACGGCAGCGTTTACATCGGCGGTGGGCGCCAGCTTTGGCGGGTGACGACGGACGGCATCTTTCGCCGTGTGGCGGGGTTGGCGTTGGATGGATTCAGCGGCGACGGCGGCCCGGCACGCGACGCACAAATCAGCGCGGCCACGCGCTTCGCGCTGGCGGCGGACGGCAGCGTTTACTTGAGCGACATGCTCAACCAACGGATCCGCCGCATTGATCCCAACGGCATCATCTCAACGATTGCCGGAACTGGCACGGCTGGGTTCAGCGGCGATGGCGGTCCGGCGTCACAAGCGCAACTCAATTTCCCCGGCGACATCGTTGCCGCACCTGACGGTAACGTATATTTCATTGACCAGGACAACAACCGCATCCGCCGCATTGCGCCGGACGGGACGATCTCGACTTATGCCGGCACGGGCGTCTTTGGCGTTTCGCCGGACGGCTTGCCCGCGTTGCAGACCAACTTTGTTTTCCGCGCGAGTAATCAGATCGAGGCTAGTTCAATGTCGCTTGCACCGGACGGCTCGCTTTATGTTGTCTCTTACGCCAATGTGAACGGCGGGCGTGTGCGGCGCATCTCACCCGAAGGCATCGTGACGGGCATTGCGGGCAACGGCCAACCCGCAGCCAGGCCCAATGAAGGCGATCCGGCGCTCTCTGGCCCGATGCGGCTGCTGGCATTGGCGCTCGCGCCCGACGGCAGCATCTACCAGGTAGGCGGATTCACTTTCGATTTCAGCGAAAGCCGCATCTGGAAAATCTCGCCGCCGCTGCCGGGCTTTACCAACAATCAAATCGCCATCCCTTCGGAAGACGGCACGCGGCTTTTCCGCTTCGACGCGGCGGGGCGGCATCTGAACACCGTCAATACGCTGACCGGCGCGACGCTGTTTACCTTCGCTTACGATTCCGCAGGCCGATTGATGACTGTTACCGATGGCGACAACAACGTCACGACGATTCAACGCAACGGCAGCGGACAGCCGACAGGCATTTTGAGTCCCTATAATCAACTGACGACCTTCACGCTCAATGGCAACAGCCATCTGGCGACGATCACCAACCCGGCGAACGAGCAATATCAATTCACTTATAACGCGGAGGGCCAGATGTTGACCGAAACCGATCCGCGCAATCACCAAAACACATTCACCTATGACGCAAACGGTCGCCTGATGCGTGACGACGATCCCGCCACCGGCTTTCAAACGCTGACGCGCACCGGCACGGATTTCGATTTCACCGTCACCCGCAACACGGCACTCAACCGGCAAACCGGCTTCCGCGTGCAAACGCTCGGCAACCTCGACCGCAACCGTATCGTTACGCCGCCCGACGGAACAACGCAGACGCTGCTGGAACGCCCCGACGGCACGAGTATGTTCACCGCGCCCGACGGCACGATTACCAACCGCGCGCTCGGCGGCGATCCGCGTTGGAAATTACAAGCGCCGCTTGCGACAAGCACGGCCATTCTTACGCCCGGGGCACTGAATTTCGCGGCAAATTTTGCGCGCGCGGTAACGCTGAATACGCCAAACGACCCGCTAAGCCTGGCCACGCAAACCGACACGCTGACGATCAACGGGCGCACTTTCACATCGGCCTTCACCGCCGCGACAAGCACATTTGTCAGCAGCACGCCGCAGGGCCGGCAAACAACCCGCATGATTGACGCGCAGGGCCGGTTGATCGGCGTGCAGTTTGCCAACCTCAATCCGTTGACCGCGACGTATGACACGCGCGGACGGCTGGCGACCACCGTGTTTGGCACGGGCATGGACGCTCGCACCAACACGTTCGCTTACAACACCGGAGGCTTTCTGGCTTCATTTACCGACTCGCTCGCGCGTGTGACGAGTTTTAGTTACGACAACGCGGGACGCATCACGCAACAGATCTTGCCTGACACGCGCGTCATCGGTTTCGGTTATGACGCCAAAGGCAATCTCACTTCACTGATGCCGCCGGGGCGTCCGGCGCACACGTTCGCGTACACGGCGGTTGACCTGGTGCAGTCATACACCGCGCCGGGCAATGTCACGACGACGTTCAGCTACAACCTTGACCGCGATCTGACGAACATCACGCGGCCCGATGCGCTGCAACTCAACTTCGCTTACGACAGCGCGGGGCATCTGCAAACGCTGACCGTGCCGGACGGCAATTACGTCTTCGCTTACAGCGGGATGACGGGACGGTTAACAAGCATCACCGCGCCAGGCGGCGGCGTGCTGGCCTATCAATACGACGGCTTCCTGCCGACGCGCCAAACTTGGACGGGCGCGGTGGCGGGCAACGTCGCGCAGACTTTCGACAACAACTTCCGCGTCACGTCGCAGAGCGTGAACAACGCGAATACGATCAATTTCACTTACGACAACGACAATCTGTTGACGGGCGCCGGCGCGCTCACCTTCACGCGCAATGCGCAAACCGGCCTCATCAGCAGCACGGCTTTAAGCAACGTCAGCGACACACGCACCTACAACGGCTTTGGCGAACTGACCGGCTACAACGCGAAGTTCAACGCGGCGACGCTGTACGACCTGCAATTCACCTATGACAAACTGGGCCGCATCACACAGAAGATTGAAACCATCGGCGGCGTGACAACGACGAATGTGTATGGGTACGACACCGCCGGGCGCTTGCAGACGGTCACACGCAACGGCGTGCTGATTGATACCTACAGTTACGACAGCAACGACAACCGTGCGAGTCTGGATCGCAGCGGCGTCGTGACCAACGGCACGTATGATAATCAGGATCGCCTGACGCAATACGGCGCGGCGACTTACAGCTACACCGCGAACGGCGAATTGCAGAGCAAGACGGCGGGCGCCAACGTCACGCAATACGGCTATGACGTGCTGGGCAATCTGCGGACGGTGACGCTGCCGGATGCGACGCAAATCAGCTATGAGATTGATGGGCAGAATCGGCGCATTGGCAAGCGCGTCAACGGCACCCTGACGCAAGGCTTTCTTTACCAGGATCAGCTTGAACCGGTGGCGGAACTTGACGGCGCGAATAATGTTGTCAGCCGGTTTGTGTACGGCCATCGCCGCACGGCGCCGGAATACATGGTCAAAGGCGGAGTGACTTATCGCTTTCTGGTTGACCAAGTGGGCAGTGTGCGGCTGGTAGTGGACGCGGCGACGGGCAACATCGCGCAGCGTCTGGATTATGACGAATTCGGCGTAGTGACGTTTGACAGCAATCCTGGCTTCCAGCCGTTCGGGTTTGCGGGTGGCATTTACGACACGCACACCACACTGACACGGTTCGGCGCACGTGATTACGATGCTCAGACGGGCAGGTGGACGGCGAAAGACCCGATTCTTTTCGACGGTGGCGACACTAATCTTTATAGTTATGTTGCAAGCGACCCGATTAACGACATAGACCCTACCGGCCTTGCTAGCAAAGGCAAGGGGGGAAGCAAAGGCGGTAAAACATGCTCGCCAAGCTACCGTGAACCGTCAAGCCCGACAGTATTTGATCGCGAGGAGTTGAGTCCGCGCCAGCGGGAACTACTTAGAAACGCCGAAAATCCCTCTTATGACTCGGTAAGAGATGCAATGTGGGAAATAGAGTTTGATGTTTCGCTTATCTTCTCCAGTGTGAAATAGCGGAGTCGTTCCCGTTGGCGTCGGGAAAGGAAGCGGCATCACGGCGCCAGCCCGACACGCCGCAGCAATTCCGCGAAGCGTGGGTCAGTTCGCAAACCGTCGAAGTTCGGCTCTATTTTCAGCGAGACCAGATCGGCTTGTTGCTGGTCGGCGGCTTTTTGCAACCAGTCAAGGGCCGCGTCTTTTTCTCCCAGACGGGCATAAAGGCTGGCGATGATGTAAGGAGAAATGTGCCCCCAGTCTTTCAAAATCAGAGGCAGCAATTTTTGCGCTTCACGTTGACGGTCTGACAGGGCGAATACTCCTGCTTGCATCAGATTTTTGTACTTTGCATCGAGTGAAATCTGCATTGCCTCGTCATAACGCCCAAGCGCCAGATAGCATTTCGCCTGATTGAATCGCGCCCACTCATTGGCGGGATCAAGTTCCAGGGCTTTGGCTGCTTGCGCCAGACAGCGGTCGGGTTGCTGCCAGTAGTGGTAGGTTTCCGCCAGATTATTGAGAAAGCCAGGGTTCAGCGGATCTAGCTCCCGTGCATGCAGGTACTGGCGTTCTGCTTCGGCGAACTTTCCTTGCACCATCAACGTGTTCCCGTACCAGGCATGAGCGATGGCGTAGTTTGGATTGATCGCCAACGCCTGCTGCAAATAACGCTCGCCCGTTGACCAGTCACGGTCGCTGAAGGCTGTCAACAAACCCAGCGCCGCATACGGCGCAGCCAGCGAGTCATCCAGCGCAATTGCTTTCAGCGCGCTTTCTCTCGCCTTTCCCGCCACGGAACGCGGTGGAACCAGCGAATTGACTTCCATGACGGTGCAGGCTTCGGCAAGCCCCGCCCAGGCCAGGGGATAATCCGGGTCGGCGCTGATCGCCTGCTGATAAAACTCCGCCGCGGCTTTTGGGTCGCCTTTTACACGCCGGTCGCGTCCTTTCAGGTACGCTTCGTATGCCTTCAGGTTTCTGGTTCCGGGATGGTGCTTCAGATCGCGACATAAAACGGTTTTCAAACTTTCCGCGACGCTGCATCCGATTTCGTCCTGGGCGATCAGAATATCCTTTAGCGGACGCGTCAGGTCGCCAGTCCACAAAATCCGTGCGTCTTCTGTGCTGACCAGCCGCACCGTCAAGCGAACGGTTTCGGCATCGCGGCGCAGGCTGCCTTCCAGCACGGCCGCCACGCCCAACCGCCGCCCGATTTCGCGCACGTCCGTTTCTTTTCCCTTGAAAGCAAAGGCAGAAGTTCGTGCGATGACCTTCAGGTCTCGGATTTTGCTAAGTTCATTGATCAGCGTTTCGGTTATGCCGTCGCCGAAATAATCCTGCGACGCATTGCCCGATAAATTCTTG
>CAYLJQ010000123.1:0-13065 GCA_964383955.1 uncultured Heliomicrobium sp.
CGCACGTCCGGTGGTGTGGGAGGACGGGAGCCGTGAGGCTCCCTCCTACCCGATATGGCTAGCGAAATTCCTGGCTTCTTTGTCGAATAACAGTTTCTTGAATACTATAGCGTTGGTTTCACACTTCGGCGCGATTGGCGCTACAACCCTATACCAGAGAGAACTATACGATGATGAAGCTTACCAAACTGTTTTTCTGTCTCGCACTTCTGACAACAATGAACGCAATGACGACGGCGCAAACAACGACTGCCGAGAGGCTTGGTTACGGCCCAAACGACAAAGTGCTGATGGTTCACGCCGACGACCTGGGCATGTCCCATTCGGTCAATGTCGCTTCCATTGAAGCCCTCAAAAAAGGAATGGTGACTTCGGGCAGCATCATGGTTCCCTGCCCCTGGTTTCCGGAAATTGCGGCGTATGCCAAACAACATCCCGAACTGGATCTTGGGCTGCACCTGACGCTGACCAGCGAATGGAAGTATTTGCGGTGGCGTCCAGTGGCTTCGCCGGAAAAGGTCAAAGGCCTGCTGGACCCCGAAGGGTTTATTTGGCGGTCAGAAGTTGATACAGCCAAAAACGCCACGCCACAGGAAATCGAAACCGAAATTCGCGCGCAAATCGAACGCGCAATCGCCTTCGGCATCAAGCCAACTCACCTGGACACGCACATGGGCACGCTGTACACGCGCAGAGACTTTTTCGACGTGTACACCAAACTCGGCAAAGAGTACGGAATTCCGGTTATGGTCATGCGTCCCACGCCCGAAGCCATCCAATACGGCAAACTGATCGGCTCGCCCATCGGCGAAGACGCGCTGAAGAAAATCGAAGCTGACGGCTTTGTGATGCTTGATTATCTGAACACAGGCGTGCAGGGCAAAACGCCCGCCGAACGCAAAGAAGCCTATAAAAATTTCCTGCGCACGATGAAACCCGGCGTGACCATGCTGATCGTTCACCTGGGAATGAACGACGCTGAATTGAAAGCGACTACCGGCTCTTGGGAACAGCGCTACGGAGATTTCCTGGCCTTCACCGATCCCGAAATCGAGGCGTTGATTAAAGAACTCGGCATCAAGCTGACGACTTGGCGCGAAATGGGCAAAGTCGCGTGGAAGAAGTCAGGCCAATGAAATAGATTGCGGAGCCAGCACGTAAGGGGAGATCAGCCATGTCAGATTCATACACGAACCTGATTTACCACCTTGTCTTTTCCACCAAAGACAGGCGACCGTTGCTCACGGATGAGTATCGATCTCGGCTTTACGATTACATCGGCGGCACAATTCGCAGCCTGGGCGGAATCTCGCTCGGCATCAACGGCACAGAAGACCATGTTCATGCGCTGGCCAAGTTACGACCGGATAAAGCGCTTTCAGATGTATTGCGAGAGTTGAAGGCAAACGCTTCCGGCTGGATGCACGATGTTTTTCCGGAGCTGAAAGATTTCGCCTGGCAGCGCGGTTACGGCGCATTCACCGTCAGCGCATCGAACGTCGCCAAAGTGCAGGATTACGTCGCACGGCAAAAAGAACATCACCAAAAGCAATCGTTCCGCGACGAGTTCATTGAGTTTTTGAAAGCCAACGGCATCGAATACGACGAGAAATACATTTGATGTTTAGGCACCCACCAAACGCTAAGCCCACGTTTTCCAGCCGCAAAGCCGTGGCCAGTTTTAACCCGCCATTAGCGATGGTTGGTTTCAACCTGCGGAGCGGATGGCGAGCATAAAGCTTGGGATGAAGGCGAAGCCGCAACCCCAGGAAGACAATTGAACAACAAACCAAGCCCGCGGAGTCAGCGACAGCTTTAACCCGCGGAGCGGGTGGCGAGCGTAAAGCCTGGGATGAAGGCGAAGCCGTAATCCCAGGAAAGCAATCGAATGGCAAACCAAGCTCGCGGAGCGAGCGACAGCGTGTACAATACGGCGCGATTGACGGCCAATGGCGGCATGATGCCAAAGAAAAGCCGATTGCTGCCGCCCGTTCCACGGGCTAACGTAATTGCTCCATCCGTACCTGGGGTTCCACGCCGTTGGCGTTCCACCCCAGGCTTTACGCTGGCCACCCGCTCCGCGGGTTGAGGGATCGAACCACACATTTGCTGACACCCGATCCGTGGGAATTGAGAAATGTACCTTCCCGCTTTACGCTGGTCACTTGCTTCGCGGGTTGAAAAATTGGCACCACCATTGAAAGACACCCGATGGCCGAAACATTCAAATACGACGTCTTCATCAGCCACAGTGAAAAAGACAAATCCGCCGCGCGCGAATTGGCCGAGCGGTTGCGCAAAGACGGCCTGCACGTCTGGCTGGACGATTGGGAGATCAAGCCGGGCGATGTGATCCTGCGCAAGATTCAAGAGGGCTTGGAGTAATAAAGGTTACCAGACAATCATAACGATGCCAGTTTCATGTTCGCTTGCCTGCCTCACCAAATTTTCCTGGGATTCGCCTTACCATAGTTTTAACCTGCCGAAAAAATATCGTGCTCGCTTGGTGGTTTTTCTCTGTGTCGAACGCCTTAACGGTAGCCGCGAAAATGCGGCTAGAAAACCAAGAGGAGAATGTCATGAAAAACTTATTGACAGCAGTGATTTTGGGAATTGCGTTGGTGGGCGTTTCGCTCGCGCATGCTTCGTTGGAAGAAAAGACCGGTGAACCGCAGGCGGCCAAGGTGAAGGTGGCAGTCGTCGAATTCAGTCCGGGGCCGAATGCCTCCAGGATGACATACGAGGCTAAGCGGCAGCTTCAGGCCAGTTTGGCATTCGCGCTTTTTGAAAGCCGCAGATTCGACGTTGTGGATGTAAGGCGAACGCGGGATGCGTCACAAAGCGACCTGGCGGCCATCAATGGGGGTTCTTCCACTGCGGCAGCGGTAAAGCTCGGCAAGCAGATGGGTGTCAGCTATGTCTTGACCGGCACCGTGGTGGAATACACGCCGAAGGGTGGAGACGGCTTTGGCCGTGTGATCTTGAAGACCCGGCTCATTGAGGTGGCCACCGGCAAGATCAAACACGCGGGCGAAACGGCGCAGGTGAGCACTAGCGCAATGAGAACAAACGGCGCTACAGAAATACATACGAAGGCGATAAAGCCCGCCATCGAGAAGCTGACGGAAACGCTTGCAGAATTGAGGCTTTGATCCCGACAAGGGGCTGGTAGGCAGGGATGCTTGCCAGTCCCTTTCAAGAATATCCTGATTGAAATTGCGTTTAAGCACTTTACCGGCTTGTCACCTGTTCAACCGTTTGGTTTAATCCTCGCCGATGCGAACCTTGCGGAAGACAATTTCAATCTTGCTGGCGGTGCAGCTTCTGGTTTCGTTTGGGCTGTGCGGCGGATTGTGCTGCGTGAAGTTGCCGGAATTGTCTGCGCCGCAAGTTGTCGAACAAGCCGCTGAGCCGGAAGAAAATCTGCCGCCTTGCCACAAGAAAAAAGCGGCGGAGGCAACGGCTGCCAAACAAGAGCATCAAGCACATTCCATACGGCAAACGCATTCAGCCCAGCAAGCGCAACCGGTAACCCAAAAATCCAGCAACAGAATTACAGCTTCATTTCTGCATCGGAATTGTTGCGCGATGAAGCGGGAAGCTCTGGACGGCGAATCGCTGCCAAGCACAATTGCGCCGCAAAGCAGCAAGCTGGTTGCCGTCATCCAAATATCGTCGTGGCTGGATAGCGAAATCGCTTTCGGGCCGCCAAAAATTTCCAGCCAAATTTCTGCGACTCACTCCCCTCCACACACGGGCTTTCAGCTTAGCCTGAGAATCTAAAACGCGTCTCTGAAAAATCATTGAACCTGATCAGTACCTCTTTCGGTACTGACACGATCAAAATGAACCCGGTCGCTACCGCTTCCGGTACTGACCCTATTCGGAGTACGAACAATGAAGTCCAAGTTAATTGCCGGGCGGCTCCGCCAAGGAGTTGCAGCGGCGCTGTGCGTTGCCCTGTTGCTTTCAACGGCAACGGCGCAGCAAACGAACAACACACAAACACAGGCAAAACCATCGCCAGGCTTGACGCTGGAAGCGCTAGAGCAGATGGCGCTGAAAAACAATCCCACGATCAGTCAGGCCGAAGCTGCCATCCAGGCCGCTGAAGGCCGTCGCCGTCAAGCTGGGCTGTGGCCAAATCCTGTTGTCGGTTACGAAGGCGAAGGGCTGGCATTCAATCCGTCAGTGTATCCGTATCGAAACGGCCAATACTTTTTCGTCGAACAATCCATTCTGACCGGCGGCAAGCTCGGCAAAAGCAAAAACATCGCCGCGCAAGAAAAAATTCAATCACAGGCGGAAGCCGAAGCGCAAAAGTTGCGTGTGCTGAACGCGGTGCGAATGCTGTATTACGAAGTTGCTGGCGCGCAACAATTGCTTGATCTGCGCCAGCAATTGGCCACTCTGACGCGCGATGCGACGGAAATTTCCGAAGACCTGTTCAACACCGGCGCGGCAGATCGCCCGGACGTGCTGGCTGCCGAAGTCGAATTGCAGCGCGCCGAAATTGATTTGCTGCGCGCGCGGAATGATTACAACCGTGTCTGGCAGGTGCTGGCGGCGGTTGTCAATAATCCTCAACTGAAACCCGCGCGGCTGGAAAACCCGCTGGAAACAGCGGCTCCTGTGCTGATTCAGGAAGAGTTGCTGGCGACCTTGTTGCGCGACAGCCCGGAAATGAAGCGGGCAATGGCGGGCATAGAGCGCGCTAAAGCCGTTGTCAGTCGAGCCAAAGCCGAGCCGAAACCTGATGTGTTCGTTCGCGGCGGCGTTGGGTATAGCAACGAATGGGCGGAATTTTACGGCGGCAAAACCGGCTGGGAAGCGCGCGTGGAAGCGGGTGTGCGCTTGCCGATTTTCAATCGCAATCAAGGCAACGTCGCGGCATCAAAAGCCGAATTGACTGCCGCCGAAAACGAAGTTCAGCGCGTTGAACTGGCGCTTCGGGCACGGCTGGCTGACAACTTCAATCGGTATCAGAACGCACTGGGCGTCGCTTCGCGGTATCAACGCGAAGTGCTGCCGCGCGCCCAGCGGGCTTATGAACTGTATCTGGCCAAGTTCCGGCAAATGGGTGCGGCCTATCCACAAGTGTTGTTCACGCAGCGAACGCTTTTCCAAGCGCGCACGGAATATGTTTCGTCGCTGGTGGAATTGTGGCAAAGCGTCGTTCAGTTGCGCGGATTGCTGCTGCACGGCGGGTTGGACGCACCGAACAGCGTGGCTGGCGATTCGGGCAACATGGGCGCTGGCAACAATTGAAATTTTCCATCCACGAAGCCACACGAAGAAGCACGAAGCCTTGATTGTTTCTTCGTGAACCTTCGTGTCACTTCGTGGATGAGTTCAGGAGCATTTTATGAATTCAAATCGTCGCAATTTTCTTCGTCGTTCTTCAATGCTGGGCGCGGGTCTGGTTGCCACACAAACCACCAATGCGCAGCAACATCAACATCAGGAAACCAAGCCTGCCGCGCAGGACCATTCGCAGCATCAACACACGCCGCCAGCAGCGAAACCGGTTACGCCCTCCAAAGTGCCTTCACAGCCGGAAACGCTGGGACAGCCCGCGCCTTTCCAACCGGTGTACACGCCGGATATTCCGAAGCTTCCTTTCAAACTGGAAAACGGTGTCAAAGTTTTTCACTTGATTGCTGAGCCGGTTCGCACGGAATTTTTGCCCGCCGCACCGTGGGCTGACGCGCGCATTGTGGACGCTTGGGGCTACAACGGCAGCCTGCCGGGGCCAACCATCGAAGTTCAGGAAGGCGACCGCGTGCGCATTCATTTCACCAACAATCTGCCGGAGCCAACCACGCCGCATTGGCATGGGCTGGAAGTGCCAATGAATCAAGACGGCGTGCCGGGCATTGGCCAATGGCTGATTATGCCAGGCGAAACCTACACCTACGAATTTATGCTGCATCAGCACGGCACGTTCTTTTATCACTCGCACATGCCAATGCAGGAAATGATGGGAATGATCGGCTTTTTTATCGTTCATCCGCGCGAAAAACAGACGCCGAAAGTGGACAAGGATTTCGGTTTGATTCTGCAAGGCTGGGCAATTTTGCCGAACAACACTGTGCCGAACACGCTGGCGATGGAATTCAACTGGCTGACTTTCAACGGCAAAGCCGGTCCGGCCTGCACGCCGCTGATCGTCAAACATGGAGAGCGCGTGCGGATTCGTTTGGTTAACTTGAGCATGGATCATCATCCGATTCACATGCACGGCATGCAGTTTTACGTCACCGGAACCGAAGGCGGGCGCATTCCTGAAACGGGCTGGTATCCAGGTAACACTGTTTTGGTCGGCGTCGCCCAGGCGCGCGACATCGAGTTTGAAGCGACGAACATTGGCGATTGGATGATTCATTGCCATCTGCCGCATCACATGATGAACCAGATGGTTTCGATGGTCGGGCCAATGAATCATTCCCAGCATTCGCCGCAGCCGATGCCCGCCGGGCGCGAAATGGAATCCGGCATGGGCATCATCACCAAAGGCCATGCGCTGTCGGACGAAAATGGCCCCTCGTTGGGCCGCACGCTCGGTGTGCCGCTGGAACAATCTGTGTCCAACGGTGTGGGTCAGGACAAAGCCGCAGCCGTCGTTTATTCCTGCCCAATGCATCCGGAAGTCACGTCTGACAAGCCGGGCAACTGTCCGAAATGCAACATGGCTTTGGTTCCGCCAAAGAGCCAGGCGACCACTGCAAAGAAAAAACGCGTTCCCGGTTATCCGCAAGATATGTGGATGACAATGGATGCCGAAGTCGCGCGGCCCGAAAATTCCTGGCTGCCCGAAGGCTGGACCGGCGCAATGATGGGCATGATGACGCTGGTACGTGTGTTGCCGCCGGATCAATACGACCGCATGATGGCACTGATCAAAGACGGCAAATACGAACCCGGCCCGAAATGGCCGAACAAAAAAGAATCACATCAACACCACGGATAACCAAACAACCCTTCAACCAGGAGAAATGAACATGAAACTTTCCACGCTTTTTATTGCTGTCCTTGGTCTGGCGCTGTTGTTTTCTTCGCAGGCAATCGCGCAAAGTAGCGAACACGCACATCACGCTGGCGTGAATGATTGCGGCGACAAGGTCATGGGGTTCAGCCACGAAAAAACGGTTCATCATTTTTTGCTGAAACCGGATGGCGGATGGATCGTAGCTGAAGTCAAAGACAAAACTGATTCTGCCAGCCTGGACCAAATTCGCACGCACTTTAAGCACATTGCGCATAAATTCGCCGCCGGAGATTTCACCGCGCCAATGTTGATTCATGATCAAACGCCGCCGGGTGTGCCGACAATGAAGCAACTGAAGTCCGTGATCAAATATCAGTTCGAACAAACCGAACTGGGCGGCCGAGTCCGCATTACAACCAGCGATGTCAAAGCGCTGGCCGCCATTCACGAGTTTTTGCGGTTTCAGGTTTCCGATCATAAAACCGGCGATTCAGGAAAAGTCGAAAAGCCTTAACCCCAAGGATCGAAGATGAAACTGAAATTGTTCGTGGTTTTGATGTTGTTGTTACTTGCGCCAGTCGTAGTGCTGGCGCAAGTGCATGAATTAGCTTCGCCCGCGGGCGCTGGCAGCGGCCAGCCAAACCTGGCGGTTTCGCATGATGGCAAAGTTTATCTGAGCTGGATCGAACGTCTGGGCGAGGGAAAGTTTTCATTGCGCTTTGCTGTGAAGGAAGGCGACGGGTGGTCAGCGCCGCGCGTGATTGCCGAAGGCTCCAACTGGTTCGTCAACTGGGCGGATTTTCCTTCGATGATTGCGTTGCCAGATGGTTCCCTGGCGGCGCATTGGCTGGTCAAAAGCGGCCCCGGCATCTTCGATTATGACGTGACGATTTCGCGTTCGTTCGACGGTGGCAAAACCTGGGGCAAACCATTCGTTCCGCATCGTGATGGCGTGAAAACCGAGCATGGGTTTGTTTCGCTGTTTGCGGCAAAGGACGGGCAGTTGGCTGCCGTGTGGCTGGATGGACGCGAGATGACCGCTGGCGGCAAAGATGATCACGGACACGGGCAAGGCAACATGACCTTACGGTATGTGAAGATCAAACGTGATGGCACGTTGACTGACGAAGCCAAACTGGATGCGCGCGTTTGTGAATGCTGCCAGACTTCGGCGGCAATGACTGCGGAAGGGCCGGTGATTGTTTACCGCGACCGTTCGGAAGAAGAAATGCGCGACATTTCTATTGTTCGGTGGAAAGCGGGCAAATGGACCGAAGCCCGCGCGGTTCACAACGACGGATGGAAGCTGAGCGGTTGTCCGGTCAATGGCCCATCCATTTCCGCAGTGGGAAACAAGGTTGCTGTTGCCTGGTTCACTGCCGTCAGCGACAAAGCACAAGTCAGGCTGGCATTTTCTGCTGACGCCGGAGAAAGCTTCGGCAAACCGATCACGATTGACGACGGCAATCCGGTGGGACGCGTTGAAGTATTGATGCTGGAAGATGGCAGTGCATTGGTTTGCTGGCTGGAAAAAGCGACCGCCAGCGGTTCGGTGCGTGTGCGCCGCGTACGTCCTGACGGCAAGATGGATGGGTCCATCCTGGTTGCGCCCAACGGCACGGCTCGATCCAATGGTTTTCCGCAAATGGTGCGCACTGGCCAAACGCTGGTCTTCGCCTGGGTCAGTTCGCGCGTGCTGACGGCAACGATGCCGTTGCCTTAACCAGGATTTCCCCCTGCTCTCCCGGTGCAATTCATTACTTGCAAAACAGTGTGAACGCGCTTATAACCCAACCTGTTTCAACACTCTCCGAATATCCCCACATATAACCATTGAAGCGGAATCATCCGCGAACAAGCTGGTGATCACAATCAATGAATGCCAGAACATCAGTCGTTCTGGGGGCCCTGACCATAGGGATATTGTTGAGTTTCGCCGTGCAGCGAGTGAACGCTGTACAAATTCCACAGCAAGCCGACTCACCATTCCTCCAGACACGCTGGACAACTGAAAACGGATTGCCGCAGAACACTGTCAATGCCATTGCGCAGATGCCGGATGGGTATCTGTGGCTGGCGACATTTGGCGGGCTGGCGCGCTTTGATGGGATCAAGTTCACCATCTTTAACACCAGCAACACTCCACAATTAAAGAGCAATCGCATCACGGCACTTTATGTCGGACGGAACGGCACACTGTGGATTGGCACGGAAACCAACGACATCGTTCGTTATCAAAATGGCGAATTCAGTTTCTTCAATTCTCTTCCCACAAGCGTTTCTTATAGCTACATTCAAACTTTTTACGAAGACCGAGTAGGAACAATTTTTGTTGGAACCGGCGATAACGGTTTTACACGGTTTCCCAGCCAAGATCCGGCAAGGGCGGAACATTTCGACGTACGTCGCGGCCTGCCTCATAACAAAGTAATCACTATTTGTGAAGATGGAGAAGGCAATCTGTGGGTGGCCACAATACTTGGACTGGCCCTGGTCCAGGGCGGGAACCTTGTCGCCTATCAATCACTTAATGGAGTGGGAAGCTTTGCGAAGGAGAGGATTGTCGCGATCTGTCCACACCCGAACGGCGGCTTATGGCTGGCCACGGAAAAACAACTGGGACACTTTTCTAACAGCAGATTCAAATTTTTCATAACATTAGATGGTGGCGGTGACTATACATGGCCCACACTGATTGAAGGACGCAATAATGATTCCTGGATTAGCTATAACAGTGATCAGATTTACCACCTGAAAGATGGCAAGATTACTGTTAACAAGCTGAAGACAATTACCAATCCTTACGCGCAACATGTAGCACACTCATTATTTGAGGATTTCGAAGGAAACCTTTGGCTGGGAACCACTGGCGATGGTTTATATCGGCTTCGTCGCCCTCGCGTTGCAACGATAAATGCGGCAGGCAAGGTATCGGCAGGGCCAATCATCGAAGATCATGATCGTAATATCTGGTTGGGCACGATGAAGGGCTTATTTCGCTTCTCTGCCGGCAAACTTACGTCAGTCATGGCACACGCCAGATTGCAAAAAACGCCATTTTCGATGATCACCGCACTATGGGTAACAAAGAGCAATACTCTTTGGATTGGCTCAAACTACACCCTAATACATTACAGCAACGGTCAGTTCCTGGAATACGAGTTTCCGCAGGTGAAGCATATTTCGGCCATTTTCGAAGACCGGCGTGGGCAGATATGGATTGGCTCATATATGGGGCTGGCACGCTTTCAGGATGGGCGGATCGTTACTTATCCATCACTCGATAGCCTGGCGCACAACGATATCAGGCTGATTTTTGAGGATCGCTCGGGATCTCTTTGGCTTGGCGCCGTAGGCGGGTTAAGCCGATTCAAAGATGGCGTCTTTACCCACTACACCACTCACAATGGCCTATCGAATGATTATGTGCGTGATATTTATGAAGATCAGGACGGAGTGTTGTGGATTGCCACTTATGGCGGCGGCCTGAATCGCATGCAGAATGGACAGATCACGCAAATCACGACAAAAAGCGGACTGTTTGACGATTTCGTTTCCCGCATTCTGGTAGATGACGAAGATCAATTCTGGATGTTGGGCAATCGCGGAATCTTTCGTGTCAGCCGGCAGGAGCTGAATGACCTTTCCCTGGGCAAGAGAAGCACAATTTTCTGCTTGTTTTATAACGTGGCTGATGGAATGAGCATCAGCGAGGGCAGTGGCGGGCATCAGCCTGCTGGCTGGCGGATGCATGGCGGGCGAATATGGTTCTCAACAATTCGGGAACCGGCCATCATTGACCCGAAGGACATCGGCAGGGTTCCGCCACCAGTGTTTATTGAGCAGGTGCTCCTGGGCACCAGAGAACTGGATCTGCGCCAGCCATTGAATATCGGGCCGAACCCTGACAACCTGGAAATTCACTATACGGGATTGAATTTCGCCAAACCCGAACAAGTGCATTTCAGATACAAACTTTCCGGATATGATCCGGATTGGGTTGAGAGCGGCACGCGCCGGACTGCATATTATTCCCAACTGCCACCCGGCCATTACACGTTTCAAGTCGGAGCCATCAGTCCGGACAATGTGTGGAGCACGCAGGAGGCGAGCCTGGTGATCGTTGTCAAACCACCTTTCTGGCGCACGGCGTGGTTTGTAACCCTCATGATTTTGTGCGCGGCGGGGCTGGCGCTGCTGGTGTACCGCTGGCGCACGGCCCAGTACCGCCGCCGGGCATTGCAGCAGGAAGCTTTCGCGCGCCAGTTGATCGAATCGCAGGAACGTGAACGGCAGCGCATTGCCAAAGAATTGCACGACGGATTGGGCCAGAGTCTGGTCATCATCAAACGGCGCTCGCTGCTTTGTGCGCAAATACTTGACGACCCGGAGCAGGCGCAGGAACACCTGCATGAAATCGCGGAAGCTTCGACAGGCGCAATTGACGAGGTGAAAGAAGTCATCTTCGATCTGCGCCCGCAGCAATTGGATCGGCTGGGACTGACCGGAGCCGTTTCAGATTTGCTGGACCGCATGGCCAAGGTAAACAAATGGAAACTAAGCAGGCATTTGGACGAAGTTGACGGCCTGCTTTCAAAGGAGGCGGAAAACAGTCTTTATCGCGTGATACAGGAAATTATCAACAACATCAGCAAACATGCCGCCGCCACGGTTGTAAAAGTGAATATGCACAAAAAGGCGAACCGGGTCGAACTGGTGATCAGTGACAATGGATGCGGCTTTGTCGTCGGCACGTTATCCATTCTCACCAACCGGGGCGGGCTGGGCCTGCACAGCATTGTCGAACGCGCCAAATTGCTGGGCGGACAGGCTGTCATCCTGTCTGCGCCTAAACAAGGAACAACTATTCGCCTGAACTTGCCCTTGAAGGAGAATCAGCATGGAAACTGAAATCGAGGTCTTGATCGCGGATGACCATCCGATCGTGCGGCAGGGGTTGCGCCAGGTCATTGAAAGCACAGCAGGCTTGAACGTCATTGCCGAAGTTGGCAATGGTCAGGAAGCCCTGAACAAACTGCGGGAGCTGAAACCCCAGGTCGCCGTACTGGATGTTGACATGCCGGAGCTGGATGGGTTCGCTGTGGCGCAAGCCATTCGCGAAGAGAAAATGGACATCAAGGTTATCTTCCTGACGGTGCATCGTGAAGAAAGCTTCCTGAACAAAGCGCTCAAGGTTGGCGCGCGCGGTTATATTTTGAAAGACAGCGCAATGACCGATATCCTGGAAGCAATCAAGATGATCTGTGACGGTAAGCCTTTCGTCAGCCCGGCAATGGCCGCCTACTTTTTCAATGACAGCCGCCCCCTTGAATCAGACCTGGGAATCGAGAGCCTGACCCCTACCGAGCGCACCGTTCTGAAATTGATCGCCGAATACAAAACGACCAAAGAAATTGCGTCAACCTTATTCATCAGCCCGCGCACTGTTGACACGCACCGCGCCAATATCTGCCAGAAACTAAACCTCAGCGGTAGCCATTCATTGATGAAATTTGCGCTCGCTCACCAGGGAGAGCTCTAACGCGCATACGTAGTTTTGCCTAGTTCGAAATACGCAAATATACGGATACTTTCAAACAGCATTTTCCCTATACTCAAGTTTATTGCGAGTGGACTGGTTTGAACAATCATCAGCCCATAGGTTGTTTCCCACGGCAACTTGCTCGTTTTTTCTTCCGGGATTTCGATCTGATTGCACGGAGCAGCAAACATTGAATTTCGCCTGTTTGTCGCGTCTTTGGTAATCGCCTCGTGGTATCTGGATTGCCAACTAAAAGGGTTCGGCCGGAACAGTTTGTCCGGCCAACGTCCGGGAAAAGCGGTAAGAACTGGTAAGAATGGTCAGAAGACAGATTGATTTGTGTACCTCATTCTGATTCCTCTGCGCTTGCGGGGCTACCCTCCAGCA
The DNA here is from genome assembly GCA_964383955.1 of uncultured Heliomicrobium sp. GTDB lineage: Bacteria > Acidobacteriota > Blastocatellia > RBC074 > RBC074 > RBC074. The sequence goes on from CAYLJQ010000123.1 coordinate 12,918, forward strand.
ATGCCGTTACGCTTGCAAGAATGGTCAGAAGACAGATTGATGTATTTCACTCTGACTCCTCTGCGCTTGCGGTCTTTCCTTTGCAGTGCGGACGATTCTGACCGAACCCTCTTTAAGCAAATTACAAAACGGCATACGACGACCGCCG
>CAYLJQ010000124.1:0-13051 GCA_964383955.1 uncultured Heliomicrobium sp.
GTGTAAAGGTCGTCATGGATTCGGTGATCGAAATTGATAATGTTGGCCAATTGATGAGCATAGGCTCTCGAAATTTCATTCGCCCGCGGTGATAATGCGTTGAATGTTTACTGAAAAGGAGCAACCAACAATGACTCACGTACTTGTGGAAATTGAAATGCCTGCTTCGCTTGCCGCCTTCAAATTACCAATGGGGGTAAACGAACGTTTGCAGGATTTGCTCGACAAGCAAGATCGGGGAAATCATCTAACTACCAGTGAACGACTGGAAGCCGAAGGCTTGGTAGAAATGGCTGAAATGCTTTCTCTGCTTAGATTGCGGGCGCAAAGGATTTGGTCTGAACAGTAAAAACATACGTGGGTTACATTCCAGCCAATCTACAAAGAACTGTCATTCAAAGAGCGGACAACCGTTGTGAGTATTGCGGACTGTCTCAGGCTGGTCAGGAAGCGTCTTTCCATATTGACCATGTGATTCCTGTTGTTAGTGGCGGCCTAACCCTGGAAGGAAATCTTGCTTTGGCCTGCGTGTCCTGTTCGCTTCGCAAAGGTGCGCGTCACACTGTGATTGATCCCGAAACTGGTATCGAAGTCCCTTTATTCAATCCCAGGCAAGACAAGTGGGTTACTCACTTTCGCTGGAATGACGTTCAGATCGTCGGCCTGACTGCCATTGGACGCGCAACAATCGAAGCCTTGAGCATGAATCGAGACCTTATCCTTTCGATCAGAACTGAAGAATATAAAATTGGACGACATCCTCCTCTTGAACATCTTGTTTAACCTTCCTGGCCACATTTTTTTTCAATTGGCTTTGGATTAATTGACGCCATCGCCGTCTCAAGCCAAACTACGCCCGCCAACTCACCAGAAAAATGTTCCTGGTCTTTTCCGCGCAATCGCTTGATTGTGCTGTTCCTTTTGCCTTGAGCCGCCATCTGCGGCGTATATCCATCGGCTTTGAAACTGGTTTTCACAGGAGGTTTGGATGAATTTCTCGGCTCGTCACACTCGGCTTGTCATCTTTTTTGTTCTGGGTTTTGTATTGATTGGTTCGTTCCTGTTTGCCGGAGTCAGGTTCTGGCAACAACGGCAGGGTTCACCCACCAACAAACAAATCAACGCCGCCAGCAATGGCAAGCAAAGTTCCAGCAGTTCGCCGCTTCAGCAGGCTACTTCCCTGATCCGTCAGGACGCTGAATCGCAAGAGGCAGAACGCGATCTGGTGATCCAGCGGTTGAAACGCAAACGCGCCATGCTTGCCGAAGGCCGTTACGACAAACCAGACGAAGCCCAGGAGTTTTTCCGGTTGAAACGGTTAACGCCCGGCCAAACCGAAATGCCGATGGAAAGGTATTTTCAGGCGTACAGGCAAATGGAGTTGATGCCGCGCCATTCGTTCGGCGACAACAATTTGCAACCTTCGCGCAAACAAGCAGGGAAAAGCCTGGCGCTGCCTGCCTGGACTTCGCTGGGTCCGGGCAATGTCGGCGGTCGCACACGAGCAATCGTTATCAACCCGACGATGCCGACAACCATGTATGCAGCCGGAGCCGCGGGCGGCATCTGGAAAACCACGAACGGCGGCAGCAACTGGTCGCCGACTTCGGATTTAACGGCCAATCTGGCGGTGAATTCGCTGGCGATGGATCCAAGCAATCCCAACACGCTTTACGCAGGAACCGGCGAAGGATTTTTCAATGGCGACGCAGTGCGCGGCGCGGGCATTTTCAAAACCACGGACGGCGGCGCAAATTGGACGCAGTTGGCGAATACAACTTCGACGGATTTTCATTACGTCAACGACATTGTCGTCAGTCCGAACAATGCCAATCGCATATACGCCGCCACGCGAACCGGCATCTGGCGATCAACCGACGGCGGCACCAATTGGACAAAAGCCCAGAACGTGACAGAAGTCGGTTCGACAACCGTGGCAATTGGCGGCGGCTGTCTTGACTTAGCGATCCGCACGGACAAACCGACCGACTACGTTTTCGCTTCGTGCGGCAACCAAACGCAGGCGCGAATTTTCCGCAACACAGACGCCAGCGGATCAGGAACCTGGACGCAGGTTCACACCGAAGCCAGCGCCGGGCGGACTTCGCTGGCCATTGCGCCGTCGAATCAGGACGTCATTTACGCTTTGTCGGCAGAATTGGAAGGAACCTTTGACGATGCCTTGCACGCCGTGTTTCGTTCCGCCGCCAGCGGAGACGCTGGCACCTGGGAAGCGCGCGTTCGCAACTCCGACCCAAACAAGCTGAACGCTTCGATCATGTCGTTCGCCATCGGCGCGTTTGCCACCAACTGCGGTTATGACACGACCAACTTTTTTGGCGCGCAAGCCTGGTACGACAACGTCATTGCCATTGATCCAACTGATCCAAACCGGGTCTGGGTCGGCGGCGTTGACGTGTTCCGTTCCGACGATGGCGGAGCAAATTGGGGAATGGCGGCGCATGCGTACCAGTCGCGCAGCAATCCGCAATACGTTCACCCGGATCAGCACGTCATTGTTTTCCACCCGCAATACAACGGCACAAGCAATCAAACTGTTTTTGTCGGGAACGACGGCGGCATTTTCCGTTCGGACAACGCTCGCGCAGTTGTCGCGACAGGCAACAACGCTCCGTGCAACGCGGCGGCAACGGCAGTGAACTGGATTTCGCTGAACAATGGTTATGGCGTGACACAGTTTTATCACGGTTCAGTTTACCCGAACGCAACCACGTATTTCGGCGGCGCACAGGACAACGGAACCATTCGCAGCAGTGATTCGGCGGGAGCCAACGCCTGGAACGAAATCTGGCCGGGTGACGGCGGATACACAGCGGTTGATCCCACCAATACCAACACTTTGTTTGCCGCCAACACAGGCATTTCCGTCCAGAAGTCAACCAACGGCGGAGCCTCGTTCAATCTGGCGGTAAACGGCATCAGCGATACCGGGTTGTTCATCACGCCTTATGTTATGGACCCCAGCGATTCGCAGCGTTTGTTTCTGGGCGGCAATCTTTACGTCTGGCGAACGAAAAACGGCGCGGCAAGCTGGCAACAGGCCAGCGCTATCACGCCAGGAACGGGTTCCGTCAGTGCCATCACGGTTTCCCCAACCAACGCCAACTTTGCTCTTGGCGGGATGAGCGACGGCTTCATCATTCGCACCGATCAGGCGCTGACTTCTACCGCAAGCACAAACTGGCCTTCGGTGCAGCCAAGATCAGGGTATGTTTCTTCGCTGGCGTTTGACCCGACCAACAAAGACATCGCGTATGCGACGTACTCGACTTTCGGCGGCGTTCACGTTTGGAAAACCATCAACGCAGGCGTCAGTTGGACGGGACTCAACGGAACCGGCACGGGAGTTCTGCCGGACGTTCCGGTGCATTCCATCGTGGTTGATCCGACAAACACGATGCGGCTTTACATCGGCACGGACGTCGGCGTGTTTTCTTCTGTGGATGGCGGAACGACGTGGGCAGTGGAAAACACCAACTTTGCCAACGTCATCACCGAATGGCTGACGATCAATTCCACCAGCAACACAACTCAGCTATTCGCTTTTACGCACGGACGCGGAGCCTGGAAAGCAACAGCCAATCCAACGGGTTGCAATTACGCATTGACGCCCACCAGCCAGACATTCCCTGATACTGGAGGCACCGGAAATATTGCTGTCACTGCTGAGCCGAACGGTTGCAACTGGACGGCAGCCAGCAATGCTGCATGGATTACGATCAATTCCGGGGCTTCAGGCACAACCAACGGCACGATTGCTTTCAGCGTTGCGGCGTACACCGGAACAACGCCGCGAACTGGAACCATCAGCGCTGCTGGCAAAACCTTCACGGTTACCCAAAACGGCTGCGCGACGATTGCATCGTCATTTCAATACTTCGAATCCACAGGCGGAACCGGCTCTATTCCTGTGACGGCCACCAGCGGATGCACCTGGACAGTAACTGGAAACCCAAGCTGGGTAACGATCAATTCCGGCGCGGCGGGAACCGGCAACGGAACAGTTGCTTACACAGTTTTGGCAAACACTTCGACCAGCGCGCGGCAAACCGTTCTGACTGTCGCCGGGCAAAGCTTTACGATTTTGCAAGGCGGCATGAACGGCACTTGCGCTGTCACGCCAATAACACCGGGACAAGCGATCAACGGAACCCTGGCGGCAAGCGATTGTTATTCGCTGCAACGCGGGCAATTTTTCCCTGCGGATCGGTATTCTTTCACCGGCACAGCCGGACAGCGCGTCGCCATTCGCGCGGATTCCGCTGTTGTTGACACATTTCTTTACCTGATTGATCCGACCGGTACGGTCGTCGCGGCAAATGATGATGGCAATTCTCGCGGCAGCGCCCGCATCCCGGCGGGAACGGAGTTTTTCACCTTGCCCAGTTCTGGCGTTTACCAAATTGAACTGACTTCGTTCAGCACTGCGGCGGCGGCTGGCGCTTACACTGTAACCTTGAGCAACGGTTCGGCGAATTGCAGCTACAACATTGCCCCGTCTGAACAGTTCCTGGCGGCGAATGACACCGCCGCCACCAGCATCACGGTTTCCGTCAACGGCAATGGGTGCAATTGGACGGCGGCGACCAATGCCAGTTGGGTGACAATCAATTTTGGCGCTACCGGCAGCGGCAACGGCAATGTAATTTTATCTGTCATGCCAAATTCAGGCTTTACGCGAACCGCGTATGTCATCGTCGCCGGACAGCTTGCCACCATTACGCAAGCCGGAACCGGAGCGGTGGCCATTGGCCGCTGGGCGACGCAAGCATCGGGCACGACCAATCAGCTCAATCAAGTGTTCTTCCTGGACGACAATCAGGGCTGGACGGTCGGCGCAAATTCAACAGCAAGGTCAACCTCGAACGGCGGTACGGCCTGGAACGGCTTCACGGTCAGCGCGCCGCCACAAAACTTCAATTCAGTCCGATTTTTCGATACGGCAAATGGCTGGGTCGGCGGAGAGAAAGTAACGGCCATCACAGCAAACGGCGGGTCAAGCTGGCCTCGGATTGATTTCACCACAGGCACGCGAAACCGCCTGTTCCCCGTCAACACCACCAACGCTTTTGGTGTGGGCGAACGCAGCGGCGGCGGCTTCCACGCCAGCACATTTATTTTGCTGGCGCTTGGCATCGGCCAGGAAACTCCTGCGCTGACTACGCTCAGCGCCTTGCGCGACATTTACTTTCCAAATCCCGACAACGGATGGTCAGTGGGCGACAAAGGCCAAATCTTTCGACTGACCAAAGGCGGCAACTTTTTTGTAGAACAAACCGGCGTGACCACGCAAAATCTGAATGGCATTTTTGGGCTTGATTTATCTACAGCCTGGGCGGTCGGCGACGGCGGCCTGATTCTGAAAACCATCAATGGCGGACAAACCTGGCTTTCACAACCGAGTGGCGTGACGACGGCGTTGCGCGACATTCACTTCATCAATGCCGATAGAGGCTGGGCGGTCGGCGATGCTGGTGTGATTCTGGTTACCTGGAATGGCGGCGCGACCTGGACGCCGGAGCCCAGTGGAACGACCGCCGATTTGCGCAGCGTTCACACCAACAGCATCAACGCCGTGTACGCCGTTGGAACCAATGGAACCATCGTCAAACGCGCGCTTTGCACCTACACGCTATCGGCAACAACGGCTTCATTTACAGAAGCAGGCGGCACGGGTTCGGTCAACGTCACTTCGGTTACCGGTTGTCCCTGGACTGCAACCAGCAACGCCAGTTGGATCACGATCAACAGTGGCTCGCCCGGCAGCGGCAACGGCACACTGAATTTCACCGTCGCGGCGAATACGGGGATCGCTCGCACAGGAACGATTACCGTCGCCGGTCAAACCTTCACAGTCAATCAATCCGTCGCCTGCCCCACCATCACCAACTTCCTGCCTCCACGCGGCGGCACTGGAAGCACCGTTATCATCAACGGCACGAACCTGACCGAAGTCACAACGGTTAAATTCACGAACAACATCACAGCGCAATTCACCGTCAACAGCGCCACGCAACTGACGGCAACGGTTCCCGCCGGAGCCGTCACCGGTCCCATCACGATCAGCAAAACGGGCTGCGGAGATGTGCAAACTGCGAATTTCATCGTTTGCAACCCAATCACCATCAATCCGGCGACACTGAATGCCGGAACAACCGGTTTGACTTACACCCAGCAGTTGACCGCCAGCGGAGGCACTGGCACGTACAGTTTTTCAGTGATGACGGGATCATTGCCAAGCGGGCTGACGTTGACCACAGGCGGTTTGGTTTCCGGCATTCCGCTGGTCACGGGAACATTCAATTTCACAATTGCTGCTGTTGACGTCAACGGTTGTGCGGGTCTCAGACCTTATTCGCTGGTCATCGCCTGCCCGGCGATTTCCCTGTCGCCAACAACCTTGCCAAACGGACTGGTTGGCTCGGCTTATAACCAAACGGTCACCGCGTCACCAACATTGAACGCTGGAACCTACAGTTACGCCGTCACAAGCGGTTCGTTGCCCGCTGGACTGTCGCTGAATTCAGCCACCGGAGCGATTACAGGAACGCCCACAACTGGTGGAACGTCAAACTTCACGATCACCGTTTCAACCATCGCCCAATGCAGCGGCAGTCAAAGTTATGCCCTCTTTGTTCAGCCGCTTTGTCCGACTGTCACCGGCGTCAATCCGACCAGCGGCATTGTCGGAGCCAGCCTTACCATCACCGGCACAAATTTCACCGGAGTGGATTCGGTGAAATTTGCCAACGGCGTTTCGGCAACGTTCACCATCGTCAGCAACACGCAAATCACAGCGGCAGTTCCGGCTGGCGCTGTGACTGGAGCCATTACCGTCAGCAAACAGTTTTGCTCGGATGCGACTTCGGCGGCTTACACGGTGTTGCCGACGCCGACGATTACACTAACTCCGCCTTCGCCGCTGATTGGTGTGGGGCAAACGGCAACGTTTACGGCGACGATCAGCCCGGCGCTGCCCACGGCAATCAACCTGGCGCTGACTTCTTCCAGCCCGACTGTCGCCGCAGTTCCGGCTGCTCCTTCAATTGCAGCGGGACAAACTTCTGTGCAATTCACGGTTACGGGAGCGTCAGCGGGAACGACGGCAATTACCGCAGCCGTGCCCGCGCTGTACGGCAGCGCCAGCGCTTCGTCGAACCTGACTGTCGTCGCAGGGTTTGAAGCTGATGTTTCTCCGCGACCAAACGGTGACATCAACGGACAGGTCACGATGGCTGATTGGGCGCAGGTGGGCCGTTTCATTGCCGGACTGGATTCCATTGCTGTAGGCGGCGAATTCCAGCGAGCCGACTGCGCGCCGCGCGCCACACTCGGCAACGGTCAGTTGACAGCCAGCGACTGGGTGCAAGCCGGACGATATGCCGCCGGGCTTGATCCGATTGTCCCCGTTGGCGGCCCAAGCGCGCCGACGCCATTCACCGCGAATGAAGAATCAGCATCATTCACCACCGCAGCAGCTTCGCTGGTTCGCGCGGAAATGGTGCTAGACAAATCTTTGGCAGCCGCAGGAAAAGACCAGCAAATCATCAAGCTAATGGCGCAAGGTGGCGAAAACGCCTTGAGCTTCAGTTTGATGTTTGAACCTTCCAAATGGCGATTCCTCCTTGCGGAACTGACCGATGAAACAGATGGCGCGACGTTGATCGTCAACCGCGAACAAGCCGCCGTAGGAAAACTCGGATTTATGTTTGCATATCCGACCGGCAAAACCCTTTCGGCGGGCGAATACCGGCTGTTCACCGTCACGTTTACGCCTGTATCGAACACCGCTGAAACTTTGTTTGTTGGCTTCGGCGATAGTCCGACCGCCCGTGAAATCAGCGACGCAAATGCCAATCGTTTGCCATCGGGCTTTACCACCGATTACGGCTTCGCCGGTGCAGAAGTTAGCACAAACGTTTCTGCTGCCAGCTTTGACGCTGACCGGTTGGCGGCGGAACAAATTGTTGCCGTGTTTGGCAGCAATTTGGCGCTGACAACGGCTGTGGCTGGGACGTTGCCGCTACCAACTTCGCTTGGCGGCGCGACAGTCAAAGTCACAGACAGCAAAGGCGTCGAACGATTGGCAGGATTGTTTTTCGCTTCGCCGGGCCAGATCAATTACCTGTTGCCTGCTGGCACAGCCGAAGGCGTCGGTCGCGTGACGATTACCGCGAACGGCAAAACTTCGGTGGGCTTGATTGATGTTGCGCCGATTGCATCTAGCCTTTTCGCAGCAAATTCTGACGGTCAAGGTCTGGCCGCAGCGGTGTTGCTGCGCGTTCGCGGCGATGGTTCGCAAAGCTACGAAGCCATTACACGCTTCGATCCGGCGCAGAATCGCTTTGTCGCCTTGCCGATTGAATTCGGCGAAGCAAACGAACAGCTATTCCTGTTGTTGTATGGAACTGGCTTGCGCCATCACACGGGTCGCGCAATTACAGCTTTGGTTGGCGGCTTGGAAGCGGCGGTGCAATTTGCCGGAGCAGCAGAAGGTTTTGCCGGACTGGATCAAATCAATCTCAGCTTGCCGAGAACTTTGGCAGGAAAAGGCGAAGCCGAAATTCGTTTAGCGATTGACGGCCGTTCGAGCAATACGGTCAGAATCGTCTTTCGTTGATCGCCACCGGAACTTTTTCGAAAAAGATTCAAACCACAAAAGGCACAAAACTTCTTTTGCGGATTTTGTGCCTTTTGTGGTGAAAAGTTTTTTCGTTTCAGGAATTACCACGCGGATCCAGAATCTTCACAATCGCGTTCATCCAGTCCACCAAATGTTCGGTCACTTCTTCGCGGTTCAGTTCGTTTAGCGTTTCGTGGCGGGCCCCAGTGAAGATTCGGTAGCTGACTTTTTCCATTCCAATTGAGCGGTAGTATTCGGCCAAGGCTGTCGAACCTCGCCCTTCGTCGTTCACTTGATCGCGCGAGCCGGAAAACAGGTAAATCGGCATTTGCTTCGGCACTCTGGCGCGAAACTCCGGCTTGGCGGCTTCGGCCATAGCGCCCAGCAAATCCAACCACAACCCGGTCGAACACAGAAAGCCGCACACTGGGTCGGCGATATATTTGTCCACTTCGGCTTCGTCGCGCGAAAGCCAGTCAAATGAAGTGCGATTCGGTTGAAAGGGCTTGTTGAACGCGTCGAACGTGAGTTTGTTGATTAACTCGCTTTTGCCGCGTTTGCCCAGCCGCCAGCTTTCAATCTTGGCGATCAGCTTGCCAATGCGAGCCAGCGGGCTGAGTGTTCCGTTCGCGCCTGACATGGCGACGGCATCAAACAGGTTTCTGGTTGCCAGGTGCTGCGCCACCAGCGAACCCATGCTGTGACCAAGCAAAATCACGCGATGACCAAAGAATTCATTCCGCTCCAGGCGGACAAGCTCTTCGATGTCTTTCAGGATGCGTTGCCAGCCGTTTTCATCGGCAAAGTGGCCAATCCCTTCCAACTGCTCAGCCGTTTTGCCGTGGCCGCGACAATCATTGGCGAAAACGACGTACCCATTTTCCGTTAAAACTTCAGCCAGCCGTTCGTAACGCCCACCGTGTTCGGCCAAACCGTGCGCAATGTGAACAACGGCTTTACCAATGCCTACGTCCGGCAGCCACCGGTAAACAAACAACTTTGCGCCATCGCTGGCTGTATGAGTGAAATGGTTTTCCTTCATCGTTCGCCCAACTTTTCCCGCAAAAACCCAATGGCAATGCAGTATTGCCCCAGATAATACGTCGCCCAAACCAGATAATCGGCCATCGGCACTGGCGTTTTGAATCGCCCGACTGCAATCATTGAATCTGAAAGCATAAATAACATTGCGCCGATCCAGACAAAGCGTCTTGAAAATCCGACCAGAATTGTCGAAACGGTCATCACCGTGATCGTGCAGATGTAAACCATTACCGGAATGGCTTGCGCGCCCAGGCTTGGCGACAGCCAGTTTGAAAGCAACAGACTGTAAACCAAGACAATCGCTGCCAGAATCAATTGCCCACCGGTCGGCCGTAAAGGGCGCGGCCAGTTCCGAACAAACAGCAAAATATATGCGAAGTGCGCAAACAGAAACGCTCTAAGGCCGTGGCTGAAATACCGGCTTCCCAAATCCAGATAAATATCACCAAGACATGACAAGCCAAGCGCCGCGCTCAAAATCAAATTATCGCGGTCGCGCAGCCATTCAATTCCACGTGGACGTGTGCCGTTCAGCAGCCGGAACGCCAGCACAGCCAGCGGCGCAATGCTCAATGCTTTCAGCACGATGCTGCCTGGAAACGGCTGAACGCTTTGCGTCGCCAGATAAATTGCGCTGCAAACAATCGAAAGCAACAACAACCATTTATCCGCGTCACCAAACCCGCGCAACCGGCCAAAGGTCAAACCGTCCATGTTCATTTGCCGCACCTCAGCGTGTCGAAGCGAAGACGCAGACGACCGCTTAACTGCTCGATCATCGAAATTTCTGTGCTGCCAAAGCTTGTTGATTGAAAGGAATAAAGCGGCGGGATGATACCAGCGGGGGGATGACTTTGGCGAGTTAGCCCGACCAAGGGACTGCCATTTGGCCGGGCTATTTCATTTTTCATTTACCAGCTTCCATCTTTCATTGGAGCCACAGATGCCCTAATCAATGGCAAGTGACAAATCAAAAATGGAATATGGAAAATGAGCGTGTTGCCGAGTTTTTACCGGCCAACTATTTCTTTCTGGTGTACAGACCGTCAAAAGCAGTAGTCCAGGTTTTTCCGTCGTCTTGCGACTGTTCCCAGTGCTGGCGAACGCGGTCCTTGTCCAGCGCTTGCCAGGTAATTCGTTGCAGCATCTTTTTGCCGTTGCGCGAGTTCTCACCAACAAGTTGCATCACGCCGTCTTTGAACTCACCGTACAGTTCCAGCATATTCCCGCCGCTGTCTACCCAAGTCTGTTGCCATTTGCCTTTGGCGGAATTGAACAGATTGAAGCTCTTGCCGTTGCCGCCTTTCGACCCAGCCCAATTTTCCAGCAGCACGCAATCGCCCAGAATCAACTGAATCGAATTGGTTCCAGCCACTTGCCCTCCCATCGTGACATCCCACTCACCAATCCAAAAATCGAACTGGCGATGTTCGGGCATTGAACAAGGTTTGGGAGGTTTTGATGGTGAAGCGGAGCTGTTTTGAGTTTGCGCTGCGGACATCTGGACAAACGCCATTATCAACAAGGCAAGAAAAGCCGTTTTCATAAGTTGGCGAAACATAGTTGTCTCCTTCGAGGTTTGAGGTTGGAATTCCGGTCGCGCAATTCCCAGTCTGGCCGAAGGCGGCAAAAATGTCTTCAACAGATTGTAAAAAGCAAAACAGCGCAGAGTGAGGTCAAAACCTCGCTCTGCGCCATTGAGATGCAAAATGACAGCCGGTTTACGCGATCACGCGGATTCGTTTAACGGCAGGTTCCGTTCAGCTTCGCCAGAATTTGCGATAGCGCCTGCATATCCGCGTCACGTTTTTCCGATCCCGGCGGGTCAATCGCCGTCAGATCGCATTGGGTAAACAGCGCTTCCAAGGACGTTTCAGGCGTGATTTCAACCTCGTTGGTCAACTTGAATGATTCAAACTCTATTCCATAACAGGCCAGGCTGCTTTTAACCATGCTGTACACGGACGGCAACGGAACCATCGCCATGCTGAGTTGAGAAGTAACATATTGCCGGTTGAATTCAGCCAGCGGAGCGGACGACGGATTGCGTAAAGCGGCCAAAATTGTATTGGAGCTCGTAACTTCAACTGGGTGATTGAGATTCACACCGCTGATCAAAATATCACGCGGGAAAAATCGGATTCGTTTGTAGTTCACGACAAAATACGAAGTGGCGCGTAAACAAACTCTCCCTCCGCACTGGACTTCCTGATCTTGCGATTGAAAATTCGCGCTCGCATTGGTGCGCGGCATTGCCAAAACAAACAGCAACGGAAACGTTAAAAGCAGCAGCTTTTTCATTTTTATATCTCCTTCGATGAACGAATGTGTAGTTTGGAAACCGGCTAGCGGTTGAAGCAATTCGCCTGATTGGCACCGGGGAGCAAGCTGAATGCTAGGAAACGGAACGGGGTGAAAGACTGACGCAGTTTAGGCAGGCCGGAAAGAAGTGTCAACAAAAGACTTGCCGCCGCTCCGGTTTTAATCAAAGCGGCGGCGAAAAGGTTATATCCACTATCTGGTCGGGCCATTCTATATCATCACTTAGCGCATAAAACGTCGGCGTACAGCAAGCGCAAGCAAAGCGGCTTGAACTGGAGTAAGCAAAGTTTGTAGAAGCACGAGCAGGCGGGCAGTTGTTGTCAACGGTTTTGGCTCAGGCTTTTGCAAAAGCCCTACTTCTAAGGAATAAATATAAGCCTCTCGCAACCTGAGCGGAGAGCCATACGAAGCGGTCATAGTTGTAATTGGTACTATGGATCCTTCAGTTGCTTCAGTTTTTAGTGTCTTTGGTTGCTGAAAACCAACTCTTGTATAGCTATGGGCAAAAATGAAAAACAACATTAGTAAGACAAGACTTGCCTTACCTACGCTTTCCCCATAGCGGCTCGCAAGCCAGTACCACCAATCAAGAGATAATACGGCTCCCCACTTCCATTCGAGTATTTCTTCTGGGAAAAGCTGGATGTCATGCTTTAATTTTTGCCAAATTGTTGAGGGCTGCTTCCAATTCATCTTGATCGCTCTCCACCAATCCCAGTCAATCACCTGTACCCCATTTCTATACCATTGATCCCAATTCTTAACGCTCATGGATAGGCGTCGGAAACTTGATGCCTCATTGTAGCGATGGTTTTCTTCTGCATTGATTGCAAGCTGACGGTAGGCAATGGAAACTAGGGAATTTCGGACGTGAAAATTCTTGGGTGAATTCTCCCATTTTACGTCAATAAAGATGAATTTACGTGGGTCAGTTCCAACAAAAGAATGAGGAGCTAGAAAAGTTTCCTCAAATATAACGCGGTCAGATTTTTCAATATGTACGTTATGCCAACTCAATCTCAATAACTGAGAGTCGGGGAA
>CAYLJQ010000125.1:0-12960 GCA_964383955.1 uncultured Heliomicrobium sp.
ATGGACTGATTTGAAGCGGTGAGTCCGCCGCTTGCCAAAACAGGCTGAAAGACTCACCGCATTTTTTGAAGTCCATTGCGCATCGGTTGCGAATCAGGCGGCGTAGCTGAGTGGCTAAGCAAAGGTCTGCAAAACCTTTTCACGCTGGTTCGAATCCAGCCGTCGCCTTTGACAACAACGCCTGCGCGAACGACGCAGAAAATGAACAGATTAATCAACTTTTTGGGAGACCCAACATGAAGAAGCCCAATTCGCAAAAATCAAATTTTTCCGCCATCAGTTTTGGCCTGCTTGCGCTGGCATTGGCGTTCGGCAGCACCGCCAACGCTCAAACCGCCACTGCCACGTTGAAAGGCGCAGTAGCAGACGCCAGCAGCAACGCTTTGTCCGGCGCAATTGTGACGCTGACCAGCACCGCGAATGGATTGAAGAAAACCTTCACGACGGACGCGAGCGGACAATTTACCTTCACCTTCATTGAGCCGGGGTTTTACGCCGTGGAAGCGCAGGCGGCTGGATTCAAAGGCTACCGGCAGCCGCGCCTGCAACTGGAAGTCGGCCAGTCGGCGGAACTGAACATCACGCTTTCGCCGGGCGATGTGCAGGAAACCGTTAACATTGTGGCGACCGAACCGACCGGCTTGGAAACCGCCACCAGCACGCTGGGCGGCGTGGTCGGACGCACGCGCGTGGACGTATTGCCGCTGAATGGCCGCAACGTGTTTCAGCTTGCGCAACTGGAAATCGGCGTGACCAGCGCGCCCGGTTCGCGCGGCGCGAATCCTGACTTGACCGCTTCGGGCGAAGTTTCGATCAACGGCGGGCGCACGCTGAACACCGAAGCGCTGGTGGACGGCATTCCACTGGCGAACAAAGGCGACAACCGCATTTCGCTGCGGCCTTCGCCGGACGCGGTGCAGGAGTTTCAGATCGTGACCAATTCCTTCCCGGCGGAATATGGCCGCACGGGCGGAGGCGCGCTGAACTTTTCGACGCGCTCCGGCGGCAACGAATTGCGCGGGACGCTGTTTGAATACCTGCGCAACGATGCGCTGGATGCGCGCAGCTTTTTCGTCAACGCCAATCCGAATGGTGTCAAAGAGAAGCTCCGGTTCAACCAATTCGGCGGCAATCTGGGCGGGCCGGTTTACCTGCCCGGCTTCGGCAATGGCGGCAAATGGTTCAATAAGCAAAACAAGCTGTTTTTCTTTTTCAACTACGAATCCTCGCGCATTTCACAAACACGGCAGCAACCTTCGACCGTGCCAACAGAGAAAATGCGCAACGGAGATTTTTCGGAATTGCTAGGTGCGCAGATTTCCGGCGTGACGGTCGTAGATACGCGGGGCAATCTGATTCCGGCGCGCATCGGGCAAATTTACGTGCCGGGAACCGTCGTGGCCGCCGGACAGCCTGGAGCGGGTTCGCGCGTAGCTTTCACCGACAACATCATTCCCGCCGCACAGATCAACGCCGTAGGCAAAGCGGCGGTCAGCTATTACCCGCTGCCGAATGCCGCCGGAGTTCGCAACGCCAACGGCTTGGGCTTCAGCAATAATTACGTCGCGAACACCTTGGCGACGACTGACAACCACCAGTTCACGGCGCGTATTGATTACCACTTGTCGGCGACGCAGCAGTTTTTCGGGCGTGTGATCAAAGACCACAACACGCTGTACAGCTCCGGCCCTTTTCCCGACGGCGTTAGCAACATAGCCTCGCCGATTCAGAATCCGAAGCAGACTTCAGTGCCGGGAACGTGGGTGGCCAATTACGTCAACACGCTGTCGCCGCGTCTGGTGCTGCATCTGAATGCAGGCTTCACGCGATTCAACAACGACGCGACGCATTTTTCGCGCGGCTTTGATGTGACTTCCCTCGGCTTGCCCGCTTATGTCGCGAGCGCCTCGGATGATACGAAAGTCTTTCCGACCTTCAATCCGAATGGCTACACCTCGCTGGGACCGCCGCGCAACTTCGGCTTCTATCACAACAACCAGGATGTGTTTAGTTTGAATCAGGACCTGAGCCTGCTGCGCGGAAAACATTCGATCAAGCTGGGTGCGAACGAACGCGTTTACCGCATGTACAACTACCGCCCGGATGATCCGGCAGGCAATTTCAGCTTGTCGCGCGGGTTCACGCAGCGCGTTCCGACGGAAACAACGCCGCAAACAGGCGATGCCATCGCGGCGCTGCTGCTGGGGAATCCGAATTCGGGGCGGCTGGCTATTGCGCCGCAGCCCGCTTTGCAAAGCAAGTATTACGCGGCGTTTGCGCAGGACGATTGGAAGATCAACCAACGCCTGACGCTGAATCTGGGGCTGCGCTGGGAATTCGAAACCGGAAACACGGACCGGTTTAACCGCTTACTGAATTTCGATCCGCAAGCGCAGTTTCCGGTGAATCAGATCAGCGTCGCGTTTCCGGATACAACCGGATTGGGAACGCAGGCAATTGCCTTGCGCGGCGTGGTGACGCCGGTCGGACGCGAGGGCGTCAAGAGCCGCGAAAATTATGACCACGACTTGAACAACTTCGGGCCGCGCATCGGGCTGGCGTACAAACTGAACGAAAAGACGGTGATTCGCGCAGGCGGTGCAATTTTTTATGCCGCTCTGGGCGGCGGTGGTTTCAACGTGGTGACGGCGGCAATGTCCGGTCTGACGGAAACGCCGTTCATTGCATCGCTCAACAACGGCATCAGCCCCGCGCCTGGAACGACGCTGGGCAATCCCTTTCCGTCAGGGATCGTGCCAGCCACGGACGCTTACCTTGGCCCGCTGACAGGTTTTGGCCAGCAATCCGTGCCGGTGCGCTTGCGCGACATTCGCCAGCCGAAGCTAGGACAGTGGAATCTGAACGTGCAGCGCGAATTGCCCGGTGGCATCACGTTGGAAGCGGCTTACGCAGGCTCAACAGGCATCGGCTTGCTCAGCGGCGCAACCGACATCAACCAGCTTTCGCCCTCGGCAATTGCCATTGCCAGCCGCATCGTCAATGGCGCGCCGCTGGGCAATCTGGCTGTGCCGAATCCATTTTTGAATCTGCCTGCCGACCAACGCCCGGCGGCGACTTCGATTCTGGGACGTTCAACGGTGACGGTGGCGCAACTGCTGCGGCCTTACCCACAATTCGGCAACGTCGTTTCTTACAGCCAGAACGAATCGCATTCCAGTTATCACTCGTTGCAACTGACGGCGTCGCGGCGCGCGGGAAACGGGCTGAGCTTCAGCGCCGCGTATTCCTTCTCGAAATCCATTGACGATCTGACTTCAATGTCGCTGAACAACCAGACGATTCAGATTCAGTACTATCAGGATTATCACAACCGCCGCGCCGATAAGTCGCTGTCGAATTTCGATGTCACGCATCGCTTTATTGGCGATGTCACCTGGCTGTTGCCGTTCGGCAGGGACCGCCGCTTCACCCGCGAAGGCGTGCTTTCCAAAATCATCGGCGGCTTTTCGGCCAATGCCATTGCCCAGGCGCAAAGCGGGTTCCCGATTTCTATCGGCGCGACCAACGCTTCGTTGCAGGGGCTGGCGTTCAACAGCTTGCGCCCAAACATCACCGGAGACGTGACGGCTTCGGCAACGACGAAAGCGGATCGTTTGCGGCAGTATTTCAACACGCTGGCTTTCGCGCAGCCGACGCCGTACAGCTTCGGCAACGCGCCGCGCACGCTGCCGGGTTTACGCGGGCCTGGGTACTTCACCACGAACCTGTCGCTGCAACGCGATTTCCGTTTTTCGGAAAATGCCAAACTGCAAATACGCGCCGAAGCGTTCAACATCTTCAACCGCGCGAATTTCCAAACGCCTGGAACAGTCTTTGGCGCGTCGAACTTCGGCATCATTAGCAGCACCGAAGACCCGCGCCAGATTCAATTTGCAGCACGGCTGTATTTTTGAACTGTAGATTGTGGGCGGCTGCGCTGGCTCACGCTGTTACGGCAGGAAGGCTGGCTTTGCTGGGATAACAAAGCGCACCTGCCAGCAGGTGAGTCAGCGCAGCCGCCCACAACGAACTTGGAGGATTCAACATGTCTACGACGACGATTTATGCACAGGGTGAAAAGCGGCGGAAGGCAAGTAAGCCATTTCCGTTTTCAGCGAAACAGCGTTTTTACCTGATCGCCCAGGCGATTGGGTTCAAAACCACTTTGCTTCTCTCGTTCGTGCTGCTGCTGGCGCTGGCGCTGACGCTGGGACAGGTTATTTCGGCGAAGGTGTGAGCGTGACGCGCAGTTGAATTACGAATGTAGGGGCGTTGGAAAATCGTCGTGCCGGGAAAAGGAAACAACGACGTTTATGTCGGCTGGCTCAAGGCTGGCAAGGCGCGGGAACTGAGTTCCTTTCGACAAGGCAGAGAAGAATTCGGGCGGAGATTCATCACGGAAATAACTGAAGACTGTGCCAATTGAAATCTCACGCGAAGACGCAAAGTAAGAAAGGCAAAAAGCTGCTTGCTGGCAGTTCAAGTGTGAGGCCTTCTTCTTTCCGCCTTGGCGACTTTGCGGCTTTGCGTGAAACTATTGATTCCATTCAAGTTTAATTTGCACAGGCTTCAAATAACTATCGCTTTGATTTGTCCGAGGTGCCCATACCGCTCGACGGAAGCCGACGCTGAGATTACCGTGTGATCCTCTTCCGGAAAGACACCGTGATCGCGCTGGAGATTGATCCCGGCAGAGAAAAGGAGGTTGATGACATGGCCGAAGCTCTGAGCCTGCATTTCCCAACTGTCGCGAAGTCTGTTTTCGTCCTGTTTATCTTTCTGTTTCACTTTTCTGGCAAGCAGGTGAACAAAGAGGAACAGACCATTCGCAGTTTGCGTGCGGCATTTAATCAATCCATCGCCGCGCACAATGCCGCCGGTTTGCCGAAGTTCTGGCGCGAGGATTTGCACGTCACGACCGGCGTTGGCAAACAACTGGCGGGCAGCGCCGCTGTGCGCGCGGCCTTTGAAACCATCTTTGCCGATCCAAGTTTTGTCGCCTACACGCGCACACCGGACAAAATTGAACTGAGCGCTTCGGGTCTGCGCGCGGCGGAATCCGGCCACTGGCTGGGCGAATGGAAGAAACCGGATGGCAAGATGGAATGGCACGGAACCTATCTGGCGATGTGGCGCAAAGAAAACAACCAATGGCTGTTGCAATCCGAACTTTACGTCTCGTTGAAATGCACCGGAAGCAAGGAATGCAGCGATTAGCCAGAGGTTAGGAAGATATGTCGAAAACCATATACAAAGCAGTCATGTTTGACTTGTACACGGCACTGCTGGATTCCTGGTCGCTTTGGAACCGGGTTGCCGGGTCGGCGGAACTTGGCGCGCTCTGGCGAAAGAAATACCTGGAGCTGACGTATCAGGCAGGCCCTTATCGTTCCTACGATGGGATTATTGCTGAATCCGCGCAAGAGGTTGGCCTGGCGGCTGAACGCGCCGCTGCGTTGATTCAAAGTTGGAGCGCACTGGAACCCTGGCCCGAAACGCGGCAGGTGGTGGAAGCAATCGCGAAACGAATTCCGATTGCGGTGGCAACAAATTCATCCATCGAACTGGCCGGAATCGCTGTCGCCACCATTGGCGTGGCGATTCCGGTGGTGGTGACAGCGGAAAAGTCTGGTTATTACAAACCGCAGCCGCAGACCTATCGGCTGGCGCTGGAGCGGTTGGGATACGAAGCGGCAGAAGTGCTGTTTGTCGCAGGCTCCGCCTCGGACGTGCCGGGCGCAACCCATGTCGGAATGCCCGTGTATTGGCATAACCGCATCCATCAACGCCCGGCGGACGATATGATCAAACCAAAGCACGAATCGGATTCGCTGCCTCCACTTCTGGATTTGGTGTAGGAATCGTTGCGGGCAGAGATTTTCACCAGGGTCTATTGACAGAAATCGTTCTGTTGTGACGAATTTGCCGGGTGAAAACATGCCGACGGCAGCATTCTAAAGGCGGGATTACAAACTTATTCAAAGGAGCAACTCAATGTCAGACGAAGAAAGAATCATCTACAACACAGAAGAAGATCAGGAGTGGGCCGACCTGCTGTCGCCGACGCGCCGCAATTTCATGATCGGCGCGGGATTGACGGCGGCGGGGCTGACTGCCGGAAGCATTGAAGCCGTGGGGCAGGACATCGTTAAGCCCGACGGGCTGAGCTTCAAACCCATCGTACCGCCGCCCGATGTCGGCAAAAGTCCCTGGGGCTACGAGACCATCAAAGAGCCAACGCCTCGGCCAAAGAGCATCCGTCCCGGCGAAGAAAACGGCTTGCCAAAAGCGCCGCGCCCGTACACCGACATCAAGAGCTACCACGCGCATTTCTATTTCGACGAAGACAACTACGAAAAAGCCGTGCTGGTGCGCAAGTGGTCTATGGAGCGGTTCCCTGTGGAACTGGGCAACTGGAATCTGGAACCGCGCGGCCCGCACGTCACGCCGTCGTTTTATTTCGGTTTCACCAACGACCTGCTGCCGATCATCGTGCCGTGGTTGCAACTCAACAGCCTGGGGCTGACCATCCTGCTCCATCCGAACACGGACGATCCGCGCGCCGATCACCTGTATTACACCTTGTGGGTCAATCGTTCGCAGCCGGTGAACGCGTACAGCATGCGCAAACCAGGCCCGGAGGCCGTGTCCAGGGTGGAAAGGATTTTCCCCAACACCAAACCGACGGTGAAACTGGAAACATCGTGAACCCTTTCGGAATCTTTCCACGAATCCACACGAAGAAGCCTGAAGAATAAATTTGCTTCACTTCGTGTGGATTCGTGTAGGAACCTGGTTGATGCCTGGAGGCTGATGAGGTTGTTTTAAAAGCTAAGCTTACGCAGTACTCATTAGATTAACGCCAATTGCCATTGTCCCGAGCTGCTCTGACCACAGTGAATAATGAAAATTGGAAACTGACAAATGGAAAATGAAAAGAGCTTTTATCCTGCAAAACTATTGCCGAGCTCTTTATACCGATAACTCAATGCGCATTTGTGTTTCAAGGTTTGGTTTCTTTCGGCACAGGTGCTTGTTTGGGAACTTCAGCCTTTTCTTGTGCGGGCCGTTCAGCCTCGACTGAAGATTTCACGACAGAAGGCGATTCTGACGTTGAGCCATTTGCTGTGAGAGTCGCGTTTTGAACCGGAACGACTCTGGGAGACAAAAACGACGCGTTTAGAACTTGAAGAACTTTCGCGGCGGCATTTGCGCTTGAACTGGACGCTGCGACAGCAGGGCTAGGGAATGCGCCCGCCGGAGATGGCGATGCGATGAGTGGCGGCGTAGCGCTGTTAACTGTCATGCGCGCATCACTTTGCTCAACAGCCAAAGTTGGTAATGGTGTGCTTTTTTGTGCGATTACGCGGCGCTCTTGTTCCTCCTCTGACTGCGCGCGGAAGACTACGTCTTCGACACTTTGCGTCATGCCAGCTTGCTGGGTGCCGGAAAAGCGCGCCAGATAATCTTCTGGCTTGATCTCAGCCGAACGGATGATGTGGGGCGTAACAGTGATGACAATGTCGCTTTGGCTGCTGGTTTGTTTGGGCGTGGTGAACAACCGCCCAAGAATCGGCACCATCCCGATGACAGGAATGGTTGCGCGGCTATCGCCTTTGTTGTCCTGTTTCACGCCCGCCACCACCGCTGTCACGCCATCCTGCACGCGCGAAATGGTGGTCAGCGAACGTTTGGTAAACGTAGGAGTCAACGAAGAATCTGTACCGGTTGCTTCCACATTGCTGGATTCCAGCTTCATCTTCACCTGAACGTAGCCTTCGTTGGTGATGGTCGGCGTGATGTCAATCACCAAACCGACGTCCTTATACTGAATGTTGTCTACTGTGCCGGTGGTGTTTGCTGGAGTTGTCGTGCCTGTGGTGGTGTATCCGCCCAGATAACTGGTTCCTAGCCGAACCGGCACGCTACGCCCAACCACAGTCTGGTTCTGTTCGCCGTCCAAAGCATGGATTTGTGTGTTTGCCAGTAACTTGGAATTGCCTTTGGTTTGCAGCAGGCTCAGGCTTGACGGTGGCAGCCCGATGATTGTTCCCACGCCACCGCCAATGCCAAACAAATTTCCGGCAATTGCCGAAATGCCCGCCCGTCCCAAGCCTCCAAGATCGCTGAGTGATCCCGACGTGCCGGTGACGACTGTCACTGGGTTGCCGCTGGAATCGTAAGTGGTCTTGGTTGTCGTTTGGCCGCTGGTTGCCAGCTGATTGCCAAGTTCCAGCGATGTGGAGTTCGAAACTTCATAAATGCCCACATCAATCACGACTTCCGCGCGATTCTTGTCCAGGCTGTCAATCAGCGATTGGGCAACGGCCAGTTCAGAGGGCGTGGCGCGGATGACCAGCGCATTGAGCTGCTTGCTCACTTGCACCTGCCGCTGCGCGCCAAGGTTCGCCTGCACAATGGTGCGCATCTCGTTCAGGTCTGCATTGCTCAGATAGAAAGTCTTGACCAGCAGCCGTTCCAATCGCTGACGATTCGGCGCGTTGTCAGCGTAAACAATCAACGTGCGCCGATCTGCCTGTTCGAAGATCAATTTGTTTTGCAGCATCAGAATGTCAAGCGCCTTGGCCAAGGTGATCTCATTCAGCGAGATCGAAAACTTGTTGGTGTCTTTGACCGATTCATCAAAAACAAGATTCAGATTCAGCAAACGCGCCATGCTGTCCAAAACCAGCTTCAGGCTGGTCCCTTCCTTGTATTCGATCTTCTGCATCACTTCGCTTCGATTGGGCCGCGCTGGCGTGCGAATCTCGTTGCTGGTCGGCACCAGATTTCCAGTGCGCGGATTGTAGCTGGCCGGTTCGCCGCCACTTGATTGCGCTTTCTGCTGTTCCAGCATGCGAACCATTTTCACGCGCATGGATTCATTGGTTGGATCGAAATTGGCGGCACGCGCATACGCGTTATACGCGCCTGCATAATCATTTTTGCCAGCCAGCGCATCGCCGCGCGCCGCAAACATCAACGACGCCATTTGCATCGAACGCAACAATCGCAACTTGTATTCCGCGTTGTCCGGTTCGTCCGCCACAGCCAGCGCGTACCGCTCTGCCGCCAAATCCCATTGTTCGGCGCTTTCATACTTGTTGCCTTCTTTGAAATGCTTCTTGCCGGCTTTGCCGATTGCGAACGCCGTATTCGGCAGGCACAAACAAATCGAAAGAAAGAGCGCAAAGATCGCGCGTGAAGAAAAACATTTTTTCATGACCACCTCTGGTAAAAATCCATGCCAAGCGAAGGGTAAAGCTCCGCCCTGCCCTGTAATTCGAGCCGGTTGGCGCAAATGTGATTGCGGGGTGATTGTGTTCGCCGAAGGGTGGCGAGGGTTGAGTCGCAGTCCGAATTTCCTGATTGGCGCAGGTCATTCGGCAGCCAAACACGTAAAAGACCATTCGACGGGTAATGAGCAGCTTACGAATTCATCGCCAACACGCTCTACCTGGAATTAAGTTCCGCTCTTTCAGAGCCTGTTTTTCTGCGAAGCAGGTTCCGGATTTGTCTGCTTACAACCTGACTACTTGAAAGCGCATGAATCCGTTGACGAAGATGTTCACGGCAACGAAAAGACTTTGTAAGCAATGTAAATTCGCGGCGAGAGCCGACGAAGACTAACTTGCCAGTGATCCGCAAGTAAGCGATCGCCGCCGCGCAGCCCGACTGTAAAGAATGTAAATTCTGCGAAAACGAAATGAATTGCGGCAAACAATCCCGCTATAATCCGCGCAATGAAGCTCCATAAATCCATCCTGAAGCTGTTATCCAGCAGCCAGTTCATCGTGGCGGCGGCGATGCTGTTGTTGCTGCCATTGCTTGCCGCGCTGCAATACCGATGGCTGGGTCAGTTGAGTGTCAATGAGCGTGAACAGCGAAGAGCGCATCTGCGAACGTTGGCCACCAGCTTTGGTCAGGATTTCGACAGAGAAATTACGCGAACGTATGCGTCGTTTCTGCCTTTTGGTGAAGCGGAAGGAAGTGACTGGCTGAATACTTATTCGCTAAACTATGTTCGTTGGAACAAGTCGGCTCCTTACCCAGGCCTGATCAAGGATGTGTTTATCGCACTCGCTGATGAGCATCAACAGTTGCAATTACACCTGCTCAATCACGAAACTCGATCGTTTGCAGCCTGTGACTGGCCGCCGCAACTGACCAAGCTGCGGAACCAATTGCAAGAAATGGCTGAGCGGGAAGCGCACAGGCCGGAGTCGCCTCTTCCCGCAGGATCGCCTTCACCGGACAGGCCTGAAAATTTCCGGCGGTTTCCGTCTCCGTTTTCGGAAGACCCCTTGGCCATGGTGTTGCCCATACTGGAGCCAGGGCGCGTCCGCAGTGATAGAAGCTTCATGCCACCGCATATTGCGGGCATTGCCATCATCGAACTGGACATACCGTACATTCAACAGGAGATTCTGCCAGCGCTGGCCAAACGGCATTTTATTGCCGAAGACGACAGCAGTTACGATCTGGCTGTTGTCAGCCACGGCAATCAACAAATCATTTATAACTCAGGCGCGCAAGCTGGCCACGCTTCGTCATCGCCAACCGCTGTTTCCAACGCTGACGCTGATGCATCGCTTTTCAATTTGCGCCTGGATGAGTTTCGCGATCTGGTGCGAAACAATTTTCGGCGCGGAGAAATGCGCGTCAGGGTAAATCCCGGCTTCCGCTCTGCCCCCGCCCCGCCGATGGTTTTCGGCGCGCGTGAATGGATGGGAAGAGAGCAATCCAGTTTGTGGCAAATGTACATTCGGCATCGCGCGGGATCGTTGGAAGTCGCCGTGGCCAGTGTGCGCCGCCGCAATCTGGTAATTAGTTTTGGCATTCTGGCGCTGCTGGCGGCCAGCGTTGCGCTGATGATGATTTCTTCGCGGCGCGCGCATCGGCTGGCGCAACAGCAGATGGATTTTGTCGCGGGCATTTCACACGAACTGCGCACGCCATTGGCCGTCATTGAATCCGCCGCATTCAATCTGGGCAAAGGCGTCGTCAAAGACCCGGCACAGATCAAAAATTACGGCACGCTGATTCGCAAAGAAACAGGCCGATTAACCGAGATGATTGAACAGGTGCTGGAATTTGCCGGAGTGCAGTCTGGCCGGCAGCGATATGACTTGCTGCCTGTCAGCTTGAACGGCGTGATCGAAGATGTGCTGGCGGCTTCGCATCCCTTGCTGTCCGAAGCTGGCTTTCAAGTCGAGACAAACATCGCGCCAGAACTTCCCGTCGTAATGGCGGATGCGCCAGCGATTGCGCGCGCAATTCAAAACCTGCTGAATAATGCGATGAAATACAGCGGCGAATCCCTGTGGATCGGCTTAGCGGCGGAAACCATTTCATCCGGCAACAGCCAGTTTGTGCAGATCACCGTTAAAGATCATGGCCTGGGCATTCCCGATGAAGAGTTGCCGCATGTATTTGAGCCGTTCTATCGCGGCAGCGAAGCGCGTTCGGCGCAGATTCGCGGTAACGGCTTGGGGCTAAGCCTGGTCAAAAACATCATTGAAGCGCATGGCGGCCAGATTCAAGCCAGGAGCAAACCGGGCGCGGGCAGTTCCTTTATATTCCGACTGCCTGTTTTGAATCGGCTCAGTGATCTGAAAGCAACTGCTGAAATTGAACTGCAAACTGGCTTGCCGAACGCGCAAAGTTAGGTTTGCTGAAATTGATCAGTTATGGACAAACGCATCTTATTGGTTGAAGACGAGCCGGGGTTGGTACTGACCCTGAGCGATTATTTGCGTAGCGAGAACTACGTGATCGAATCTGCCACAAATGGCGAAGCAGGTTTACAACGTGCGATTGAAAACGCATTCGACTTGCTGATTCTGGATGTCATGCTGCCGCGCAAAAACGGTTTTGATGTGTTGCGCGACCTGCGCCAACAAAATATCCAAACGCCCGCCATTATGCTGACTGCGCGCGGGCAGGTAGTGGATAGAATTCTAGGCCTGAAACTGGGCGCGGATGACTACCTGACCAAACCATTTGATATGGGTGAATTGCTGGCCCGCATTGAAGCGATCTTGCGGCGCGTTCCGGCGAAGGAACCGGCCTCTTCGCTGGATGTTTACATCTTTGGCAATGTGCGCGTGGATTTTCGTCGCGCGGAAGTGACACGCGCAGGACAATTGATTGAGCTTGCCGCGCGCGAATATCAGTTGCTGCGACATTTCATCGCCAACCGCGAAACAGTGCTTTCGCGGGACGAATTGCTGAATGGTGTCTGGGGTTACGATTCCCTGCCAATCACACGCACGGTTGATGTTCATGTCGGCTTGCTTCGGCAGAAACTTGAAATGAATCCTCGCCATCCGGAATTTTTTTTGACGGTTCACGGACTGGGGTACAAGTTTATTGGATGAATTACTCGTTCAATTTTACATCCCTTACAAACTCTTTTCTTACGCTTTACGTTTGACCGCAAATTCCCGCGCACGAACCTTCGCGAACCCCGTTCAACAGTTATTACAACAACAAACGATTCATAAAATCATCGATTGACATGCTGGTTTGGAAACAAGGCTTGGCGATGAAAGCTGATCTTCAATTATCAAGTTCAGAAGGAGAGTTCGATGCAATTCAGCATTTCTGGAATATTTCAAAAACATGAGCAAGACCTGTTTGAATGTACCTCACCGGAGATTCCTCGATTCATTCAACAAAAAATCAAAGCATTGATTCACAACCCGCTGACTTTCGTGATTCTGGTTTGGGCGATGATGTTTTTCTTCGCCAGTCTTTACTTTGTCTACGCGCAAGAGGAAGGAAAACCAATAGTCAGCAATTCTCCCGTTTCTCAAAAGGCCATCGCGGGCGAAGACAAGCCGGATGAATAGGCTGTGAATCGCAAGGTGGCTTGGAAATGAGTGACGTTCTGTTGATTCACGAAGCCTACGGGAATCCTGAAGAGTCATTTCTGCTTGCCGAACAACTTCAGCACGC
>CAYLJQ010000126.1:0-12923 GCA_964383955.1 uncultured Heliomicrobium sp.
GGTTTCTTAGAAGGCCGATTGTAGCGGTGAAGCCTGACACCCACATGACGGACCTCGCCTTTCAAAATCATTTGCCAATTGACTATCAACAATCAGGACTTTTGTAGAACTTATCAGCGTTGACATCAGCTTGAACTACGTTAGGCCAGATTGCTTAAGGAGCTTATTCTCCAAGTCGCGAGGGTCATAGTAAGCATTGGACTTGAGCAATTCTTAAGCTTTAGTTTGGCGGGGTGGACATCAAAACGGGGTGGCCAAAAGCCTCAACAGCTCCTGCTTGAGAAAACCTTAAACCCTTCCAAAATAAGGACGTTAAGCACTAGATATCCTCTTTGCCTTGCGCAAGCTCAAGAATTCCTCAAGAGGGTACAGCTACCCTACACTTGGGATCAAAAATTATTAAATTGTTCACCGACAGTAATCTTTTTACGACCTGACAGAACTTTTTGAGTAAAAATGCGATCATTTCTCTCATTTGGCCATCCAGAGAGGTAAAAGCAGGCGCATGAAACTAAACACCGGCAAGATATCGCTTCCTACGGAGATGACACACAGTGCCAGACCGCGGCTGATTGATGTCTTGCGAGAAAATGCCAACTCCGGCTGTGCCACCATCATTAATGGTCGTGCAGGGACCGGGAAAACCATGCTGGCAACAGATTTCGCACGAAGCTGTAATCGCCCGGTGGCTTGGTATAAAGTTGATGCGCCCGACGTGAAACTTCCTATTTTTTTAGAATATTTAGTGTCCAGCATCGGACGTGTGCGAGAAGGGTTTGGCATTAAGACTTTAAGGCAGTTACCTGAAATTGTAACCGAGGTTACGATTTCTAAGTTAGTCGAATCATTTATTTACGACCTGGAAAGAGAGGCGAAGCCGCTTCTCTTAGTGCTTGACGATCTGCATTTGATTTATGACGCCGATTGGCTGGCGCCTTTTTTCCATCGGCTGCTGCCGCTCTTGCCCACTGAAGTCCACATGCTAATTTTAGGCCGGGGATTGCCGCCAACTCCATTATGGAGGTTGCGGTCCAAACAGCGGCTGTTTGTCATAAATGAAGCGATGCTTGCTTTTACGGAAGCAGAAGTAGAAGCATTATTTACTCTTTATGGGTTAAGTGGATACGAGGCTCGCCTTGCTTATAAAAGCATCGGAGGCCGCGCCTCTGATTTGCACAATGCCGCAGTTCGGGCCCGGTCGTCTGTTGCGGGTCCAGTCCTGATTTAGGATCAACCAGCGACTCAAGCTAATTGTGATTTTGGGCTTGGCTGGATTCTGGCGATACTGTAAGTTTCGCTAAAATTTACACAATGCTGGCAATTAACAGCAAACTTTACGATTGAACGGGCAAATATTTATCTTAATGACCTTATGTAAGAACACAGATCTTTCAATTTAGAGTACTGAGTAATCCCACATACTCGTCTGAATTGTGAAAGGCAAAGGCCAATGATTAACACTATGCATCACCCAGAGGTGCCAAGGCCTGAGCTGACTCTTGCTCCTTTTGAGTTGGCGGTGCCCCAACCCGCGTTCTTCCTCCGAACGAAACTACTGCCGCCACGCCCGGCACCTGCTCTGTTGCCCAGACCTCGACTTATTGAGCGTCTTACCGCCAATCTTACTCGTTCGGTTACTTTGGTGACGGCCAATGCTGGCGCTGGCAAAACCACACTCGTGGCAGATTTTGTGCGCGCGGATTCGCGACAATTTGTCTGGTATCAATTGGATCACACGGATGCCGATCCGGCGATTTTCTTAAGCTACATCACCCATGGAATACGACAGCTTATTCCGGGTTTTGGCCAAACCATGCTCTCTTATCTGCGACAATCGGCTGCCGAAGTTGCTCAACAGCCGGAACGCGCCGTGGATATGCTTCTCAACGAAGTGCTGGACCAGGTGGATCAGCAATTAATCATCGTGCTTGATGATTATCATCATTTGGGTGCGGCAGATGCAGTGCATGCAGCCGTGGACAGGCTTCTGGCCTACCAACCCGATGTGCTGCATTCCATTCTGATTTCACGTGACGCCCCTCCGCTGCAATTAGCGAAGCTACGCTCAAAAGGTGCGCTTGTAACCATTGACCGGGATGATTTGCTGTTTACAGAAGAAGAAGTGCAGGCATTGTTTCGTCAAGTCTTTGGTTTGGAATTGACAGCCGATCAATTGATTGAATTTCGTCAGCGAACCCAAGGGTGGGTTATGGCTTTGCAGCTTATCTGGCAGGTAACACAACGACACCCGTCAGCCAGCGCTGACACGCCTGTGCTGCCGCTAAATCTTAGCGAGGTGCTTCGCCAATCCGAACGCGACCTGTTCGATTATTTTGCAGAAGAGGTTTTCGAATTCGAGCCGGAAAATGTTCGTTGGCTGCTTCTGCGAATCTCACTGTTGGAGCGGATCGAGTTTGAAACGTGCGCCAGACTTTACCCGGAATCCGGCTGTTCGATCATCCTGCCTTCCCTGGTTCGCCGGAATGTGTTTACGACTGTGGTTGGGGATGGCAATGGCGAAGAATATCGCCTACATCCGCTCTTTCAAAGCTTTCTGCGGCGCAGATTGCGCACCGAACTAGGCAAGGCGGGAGTGGCGGCGGAGCATATGCGTATTGCCAAATACTTTGTGTCTCAGGAAAACTGGGAACAAGCGGCGAGGCATTTTTTGTCGGCAGAAGAGTTTACCCAAGCCGCCAGACTGATCGCCGATAAAGGCCAGTCCTGGATCACGTCCGGCGCCCTCACTTCGCTGATTGCCCTGACGGACGCCCTGCCGAATGAAGTCATTGAACGCCACCCACGTGCGCTTACCAACCGGGCAGAGGTTGCGCGGTTACGCGGCGAATACGACCAGGCGCAATCATTACTGCGGCGTTCAACCGTCCTTTTGCGCGAACAGGGTGACCGAGAAGGCGAAGCCGAAGCGCTTCAATCCCTGGCAACAATCGCCCGGCGGCGAGTCAGCTTTGATGAAGCGTTTGGATACCTGGATCGCGCCGTTGAATTGGCCGGAGAACAGTCCGCGGTTCGGGTCAAATGTGGCAATACGCGAGGGCTGTGTTTGGTTTCTTTGGGAAAGTGGACCGAAGCCGAGCACGAGTTTCGCACTGCGCTGCAACTGGCGGAAGAACTGAACGACGAACATTATGCGCGCCTGATTGTTCACAATCTGGGATTGCCGCCCATGATGCGAGGAGATTTCGGAGAAGCATTGCGTTGGCTGCGCCGCCTGTTGCGCGATGACCATAATTCTCTGCCACTTCCACAAGAAGCCACAGCGCATTTGAATATGGCGCGCTGCCATTTTTACCGCGGTGAATTCGAAGCCTGTGAGCGTCGTTTAGACCTGGCGCTGGAGCTTTGCCAGCTTTTCAACCTGATTTCATCCAGAGCTGAAACCTTTGAAGCTTACGGCAACCTGTACCGTGAACTTGGTGACACCGCCCGGGCCGCCCAATTTTTTGAGCGTGCCGAACAGGATTACGACAAAGCCGGAATTGAGCCGGCGCGGCGGGAATTGCTGGACGAACAAGCGCTTTTGAAACTGCAAACAGGCGATCTTGCGGCTGCGCGCAAATTGATTGATCAATTGGTGAATTCGCGCCTGAACCTGAACGACAAAACTCGTTTGCACACATCCGCCCTGACGCGAGGTCGCGTGCTGATAGCGCAGGGCGAACAAGAACTGGCGCGCGCAGATTTGGAACCAGCGCTGGACTACTTTCGGCAAAACAACTTTTATTATTACGAAGCCCAAGCCTGTGTTGAGCTGGCCCAAGTTGATTGCGTTGCCGGTCGTGACGTGGCCATGCTGGAACGAGTGCGGCGGGCATTGGATTTGGCCTCCCGATATGATTACGAATACTGGCTGAAACGGAAAGTCGCCTCGACAGCGAAGATGTTCACCTTGCCCGAAGTGATCGAGTTATTACCGCCTGATTTGCAGGGACAGACTTCTACATCGGTCGAATCGGGTTTTGCTCAAGCTGTAAAAAATGCGTCATTTCGCCCGATGGCCGATTTGACGATCAATCTGTTTGGGCCCGTGGAAATCTTTCGCGATTCCAGACGTCCGTTTGCCGCCGACGCCTGGACCACTCGGCGTGCGCATGACATCTTGTGTTTCATTGCTTCGCGTCGCCATCGCCGCGCTTCCAAAGACACAATAATCGAAACGTTCTGGGGAGACACCGATCCCGATGTTGTGCTCAGAAACTTTCACCCAACGGTTTCGCACATTCGAAAAGCGCTTAATAGCAATCAACCGCTGAAACTGAATTTCCTGCTGTATCGGGATAGCGCCTACCTGCTCAACCCCGAATTGACCTATTCGGTTGATATCGAAGAATTTGACCGTTTGCTGGCTCAGGGCGAAACTGCTCGCCGGGCAAAACAAACCGATCTGTGTGTTTCTCATTTCGAAGCAGCAATCAAACTCTATCGCGGCGAATTCATGCAGGGCTGTTATGACGACTGGGCGGAAGAGCAAAGAGCCTATTACCTTGAGCAATATCTGCACATGCTCGATACCCTGGTTGCAGAAGCGCAGAAAGCGGAAGAATGGTCTCGCTCGCTCCATTTGGCTCAACAGATTTTACGTGTGGATGCGTTTCGCGAAGACATACATTGTCTGGTTATGCGCGCGCATGCCGCACAGGGCAATACCGTCGCGGTAAGAGAGCATTACGAAAAATTGCGTTCCATACTGCGAAAAGAATTGGATATAGAGCCTTCATCTCAAACGCAGAAAATTTACAGACAACTTATCGGATAACAGGAAACTCTGTTCAATGATCCCCAGTGATCGTTTGCAGTAAATTCGAACATTCAGTGAACCAGAGGAGGTGCAACATGAACACTCATCGTAGTCGTTTTAGTGAGAAAGCCCGGCGTTCAATTGTGCTGGCGTTAATTGTCTCGCTATTCGTATCGGCAAATATTGGCAATTCCATTAGTCACGGAATGACGCCGCTAGCCGCAGCAGCGACGACCATCGCCCACGCTGATGGTATTACAGCCACCGGCGCGGACAGCGTTAAGCTGACAAGAGCTGATAGCTTGTCTGCGACCGGTTTTTCAGGACTGACGATTCTGGCATCAAACGGCAGAGTATACCGGGCCAATTCAGTCTTTCTTACTCAACCGAATGGGATAGTTGCGACGGGCGCTGATGGAATTGTTGCGACTGGCGCTGATGGCATCGTTGCCACGGGCGCTGATGCGCTTTCAATCGCGGACCTGAATGGCATCGTAGCAACGGGGGCAGACGGAATCACCATTTCCGGCGCAACTGGAATTGTTGCCACGGGCGCTGACGGCGCAACATTCTCTATCGCATCAGGCCTGATCACCATCACAGGCGCAAACGGCATTGTTGCGACAGGCGCTGATGGCGTAACACTGCTAGGGCTAACAGGACTAAGCCTGACCGGCGTCATCAATACCCTCCAGTCCGGTTTGAAAAGCATTGATACCGAGCTGTTGAGTCTGCTTAGCAGATTGACCGATGACAGTAATGTCAATGCAGTGATTGTCTACCACCGCATGCCCACTGATGCAGACTTCTCCAATCTTCGCCAGATAGGCATTTTGGGCGGCGTGCGCTACCGCGCCTTTCCTGCGGTTTCACTGACGGCAACCAAAGGCCAAATCAATAAGATTTCGCGGTTTGCAGCAGTTCGTTCAATTTATGGCAACCGCACGTTGAAACTTGCAGCCGAGCCTGGCAACGGTTTGACGGGCACCGCGCAAGTAAAGACAGATCCTTATCTAACTTCGCAAAATAGCGGGCGGGCGATTACAGGACGCGGCGCCACGGTTGCCGTGCTGGATACAGGCTTGGATGGTTTGCACGGCGACCTGTCTGGCCGAATTGCAAAAAACGTGAAGGTGCTTGGAACGCTTGGGCTTGGACTTGGCTTCATCTATCCGATCAGCATTGAAGGATTGCCCTCCACTGATTTGGTTTACGGCCACGGCACATTTGTCGGCGGTGTCATTGCCGGCAACGGAGCGCGTTCGGGCGGCAGATATACCGGGGTTGCGCCAGGCGCAAAGCTGGTCGGACTTGGCGCGGGCGACGCCACGCTGCTATTTGTCCTTGAAGCAATGGATTATCTGCTGTGGAAAGGGCCGGAATTGGGAGTGCGCGCAGTGAATTGCAGCTTTTCCGGCAACGCAGCTTACGACCCGAACGACCCAATCAACATCGCCACAAAGCTGCTCACCGAACGTGGCGTGAATGTGGTCTTTTCAGCAGGCAATACCGGACCAGAACTGGATACGCTCAATCCGTATGCGCTGGCTCCCTGGGTGATCAGCGTTGGAGCGACGGATGAGTATGGCAACATAGCTGATTTCTCGTCGCGAGGTTCATCTAGCCGTGGCACTGGGCCGACCCTGGTTGCTCCCGGAACCAATGTTGTCAGCCTGCGAGCGTCGGGAGTTAACCTGAGCGGTTTGCTGAATCTAGGATTGGGCGGCGACTTGTCACGACTTTCCCTTTGGGATTTGCTGTCTTACACGGTTGGAACCGGCACCAGTTTTTCCGCGCCGCAGGTGACTGGAACAATCGCGTTGATGCTGGAAGCCAATCCATTGCTGACACCAGCCCAGATTCGCGACATCCTGAAGCAAACTGCAAGGCCAATGCCGAATCAACGCCATGAAGTTGGTGCCGGAATGCTCAACGCGCATTCCGCAGTTCAGCAAGCCGTTGCAGCGCGATAGGGCTGGGGAAGTTGTTCGTTCGCCGTTGCTCAGGGCTGGCGAACGAACAACTCTTCCGCGTTCCACACCGAATACGGCAACAGAACGCTTGGCCGGTAATTCCTGACACGCAGATTGGCGGCTGACGCCAAATGACGCGCGGCAATGGGAATGACGGGCAATTGCTCAGCGACAATTCGCTGAATCTCGTTGAACGATTCGCGACGCCGCAAGGGATTGAATTCCCCGCTCTGTGCCGCCAGCAATTCATCAATTTTCGTTTCCCAGTCTGTTGCGGGCTTCGTCTGTTTCGGATGCCACTGATGTGTGGGGCTGCTGCTGCGAAGGAAATTGGTGTAGGAGGAAGGATCGGGTTCGCTGACCGAAATTCCCAGTAAAGCTGCATCGTAATCAAAACTTTGTGTGGTGCGGCGCTGAAACTCTCCAAATTCAAGCGGGGCCACCGTCAGCTTAATGCCAAGCTGGGCCAGATCTTGCTGCACCACTGTCGCCATTTGAATTCGCGCCTGACTTTCCGTTGGAACAATCATCGTAAATTCGACCCGGTTCCCTTTCGCATCAACCAGTTCGGACTGATCCTGATTGCCGCGGACTGTGAATCCCGCTTCACGCAAAAGCGTGCGTGCTTTTTCCAAATCGTAAGCGTCGCGCGGTAAATCCGTCGCCACCCATGCCCGGTTGCCAGGCGAGACAAATCCATAAAGCGGGCTGGCCAATGCCTGCAATGTGACAGAGGCAATGGTTTCTCGATCAATTGCGTGTGATACCGCCCGGCGGAAACGAAGCTCATTAAACCAGGCACGTTTGACAGCATTCAGCGCCGATTTACCCTTTGCTCCAACGTCGTTCAGGTTGAACCATAAATGATCCGTGTTCAGTCCCGGCCCCAGGTCGAATGCCTGTGCTGGTTCGGATGCTGAACGCAACGCGGCGTAATCCGCTGCACGGACGCGGTCAAAGATATCCAGCGAACCTTGCCGCAACCGCGTGATCGCGTTGTTGGCATCGCTGGCAACTTCAACCACCAACTGATTCAGGTAAGGCAACGAATTCCCCGAAGCGTCTTTTTTCCAGTAATGAGGATTGCGCCTGAGCGTCACACGCTCTCCGGGCGTGGCAGATTCAGCGGCAAAAGCTCCGGCGGTGACAATGGTTTGCGGATCGGCAGTCAGACTGTAAGCATCGCGTAGTCCTTTTTGATCGAAATCGCCAGCAAGAATATGGCTGGGCAATATGGCCAGATTCGACAGGTAATTTTCAGGCGTCGCGACAGTTTCAGGGAAAGTCAGGCGCAACTGGCGCGCATCCAGAATGGCAGCTTCGATCTGCTGGCCGCCGACCAGCATCGCATCCCGAAAGATAGGGGAACCCGTGCGCTCATCATAAACGGCGCGCAGCGTAAAGACGACGTCTTCGGCGGTGACTGGACGGCCGTCAGAAAACTTGCCCCCTTCGCGCAAGGTAAGTTCGATGCTTTTTCCGTCGCTCGAACGAGTCCACGCTTCGGCCAACCCCGGAACATAAGTTTGCGTGTCGTGATTGAATTCGACCAATCGCCCGCCCATCAAATAGAACGCGACAATCACCGACGGTTCGTCCGCAGCTTTCAGGTAATTGAAGGTTTGCGGTGGAGATGCCACACGATAGGTGAGTGTTCCGCCGCGCTGTCCAGGGACTTGTTCGCGGAATCCCGATGGTCTAGGCATCGAAGCAGGTTGATTGGGACGGCAAGCAGTTGCATTTAGCAGAACTGCAAGTGAAACAAGCAGGATAAAGCCTGGCAATAATTTCTTCTTCATAGTCGTCCGCACACAGGTATCCACACACAAACTCAAAGATCATTCGTCAAGCCGGGGTGAACGCCTAAATGGTGGGTGCTGATAGACATCACAGCAGCGACAACATTGCTTGTCGGAATCTGGTGGGAGATGCTATTAGCAACCAAGTCTTTGGTAGGGTAATACGCGATGCCTAAATTACCCGTTGTCGGATACTTCTAAACACAGCGCAGGCGCGCGATGTCAATCGGAGCTTAACACTTCTGGTCAACCATGTTGAAGCTGATTTTTTACAGATTTTTGCAGGGTGGCGTAATCCTGCTAATCATCTCGTTGCTGATATTTTTCTTGCTGGCTGCATCGGGCGGCGACGCGGTGAGCGCACTTCAAAACAATCAACAAACATCAGAGCAAACAATCGCATCGTTACGGCAGATTTACGGATTGGATCGGCCCTTCTTGGTTCGCTATGCAAACTGGCTGAGCGAAGCGCTGAGCGGAAGCCTGGGGCAATCCATTTATTTTCAGGCACCTGTATGGAGCATCATTCGCCCACGGCTAGCAAGCTCGGCCGCATTGGCGACAGTGGCAATGCTCATTGCATTGTTGGTTGCCTTCGTTTTGGGGCTAGCTGCCGCGCGAAAAGAAAACTCACTGGTGGATCGTTTCTGCGACGCGATTATCTTGCTGGCGTCTTCAACTCCCCGCCTGGTTCTGGCGATTTTGGCTTTGTCTTTTCTTGCGCGGACAACGTTGTTCAGCAGCGCGATGGCTTCATCCTCAGCGACTGAATTTGGCATTTCATACTGGCTGTTTCGCATTCTACCGCCAGCCCTCATTTTGTCCGTTCCCTTGATTGCACTATTGCTGGCCCAGACCCGTTCCGCCGTCAGGACAACGCTTGCAGAAGAATATGTGCGCACAGCGCGCGCCAAAGGCTTGCCAGAACGAATGATTCTGCTTCGCCACGCGCTGCGACCGGCGCTGAATCCCCTGATAACGACCTTCGGGTATTCAATTGGCGGGTTAATAAGCGGATCAGTCGTGGTCGAACAAGTTATGAACTGGCCTGGCTTGGGACAATTAAGCGTTATCGCCGTCCAAAGCCGCGACGTAGCGTTGCTGATGGGAATCGTTTTGGTTTCGTCTGCCGCTGTGCTCATCGGAAACCTGGCGGCGGATGTTTTGTTGCGACTGAATGATCCACGATTGCGTAAAGAAACCACCTTTTCATGAAATGGCCAACACGACAATTTGGTTCTGCTTCGGGCACTTCCCTGCTTGCGGGCCGCACTGCGTTGATCGCAGGAACAATCGTCGTCGTGTTCTTTTACGCGATTGCAATTTTTGCCGACCTGCTGGCAACGAACGATTACAGATCACAATCCCGCCTTGAGCCTATGGCTCCGCCCTCGTCGCTGCACTTTCGTGATTCATCGGGCAACTGGCAGCTTCGACCCTTCATTTACGCACGGCGATTGGTTGACCCGCTAGAGCGCAGGTATGAAGAAAATCCCGGCCAGCCCTACCGGCTTGGACTGTTCACGCGAGGTTATTCTTACAAACTCTTCGGCCTGTTCACGACCGATCTGCACTTGCTGGGCATTCAAAACGCAACGAGCGCCGAAACGCCGCGCCTTCACTTGCTGGGTACAGATGGGTTGGGACGGGATCGCTTTTCCCGCCTGCTGATTGCGACGCGATTTTCCCTGCTTGTGGGACCTCTTGGCACCTTGCTGGCGGGTGGCCTGGGTATTTTGATTGGCCTTGTCGCCGGGTATTCCGCTTCGCGGGCTGACGCGCTGCTGATGCGCGCAGCGGATGTCATGATGGCGTTGCCGACTCTGATATTGATTTTAGCAATGCGCGCAGCTTTCCCGCTGGAACTTCCGCCCACGCGCGCAGCGATCTTGTTAATCATCATCTTTGTCATATTGGGTTGGGCGGAAATGGCCCGTTTGGCCCGAGGCCTGACGCTGGAGTTGCGCCAACGAGAATTCACACAAGCGGCCGTCAGCGTTGGATGTTCGCCAGCGCGAGTGCTCTTTCACCACATCTTGCCCAATGCATCAGGACCGTTGATCACACAACTATTCCTGATGCTTCCGGCATTTCTTCTGGCTGAAACTTCACTTTCATTTCTGGGGGTTGGCTTGCAGGAGCCTGAGGCAAGTTGGGGGAACTTGTTGACCGAAGCATCAAATATCACATTGCTAGAGCGAAGCGAATCTTGGCCGCTGCTTACGCCTGCACTGGCCATCGTAGGTTTTGTGTTCGGCATTCGCCTGCTGGGAAAGGGCCTGGAAAGCAACAACGAAGCAATTAATGACCAAGCCCTCTAACGCTACGAAACCAGATCATTCGTTGCGAAGCTTTGGTCCATTTTGCCAGGGAAGAGGTGCAAGACTTAAATACGCCGCGCACTCGATCAATACAGTTCCATGTACCAATACTTGCCTGGGTGGCGAAGGCATAATCGAAAGTTTGATCTCTGCAATTGTCTTTGAAGCTCGGTTGTGGCCTGTCATATTCTTTCAACTGTATTTGCAGCTCTTGCTCCCGCACCTTTGCATTCCGTAATAGCTGGCTTCGAATCTCCAATGCCCGTTCCATATCGAGAATTTCTATCCGCAAATTATCCTTGCCGCTTTGCAGTCCTAAAATGCGCTCCATTGCCATTGCTAATTGCCTTTCAATTGGCTCACCAGATGTAATTGCGAAATCAAGGTAGTCCAAATGCTTTGCTTGATACTGTAGAAAGGTTTGCATACGTACTCCTTATCCGGGGCCTGGACATTACACTTCACCAGCTTCATCTGCCCGCAACACCGATTGAAGGGGCGTGAAAGCCAGCAGCGCTTTCACACGTTTCTGTGCAAACTTTGTGCCGTGTAAAATGCCGGTACCATCCAGCAATACTTGGAGGTTTGGATTCGTTATGCTGGCGCAGTGTAACGCCGCTCAATCGCGTCTTTGATGCGAGCGCGACTCTCTTTCGAATCCAGGGTTTCATCGGACTCGATTCGTTCCGCCTCGTTTGCAAGGCTTTCATCCTTGATATGTTTGCGAAACCAGTTTGAGTATTCGTTGCGCCGCAGGTGATGAAGCCAGGTTTCATCGTCCACTCCTTCAGCAAGCTGCAGGAAGATAATCAGGTTTTGAGCGCGTAAATTCAGTTTGTCTTCCGGGCCGCGGAAATAGAAGCTCCATTCAGGAGCCAGTTCGCCTTCGGCATATTTGCGATTGTGACGGCGGCGTGTGCCGCGAGGCGGAGCACTGCGAACCAGAAAAGGATCGTTCCCTTCTCGCCGCGACCAGACCAAGGCGTCGCCTCGTTCCAGCGTCGTCGGTGTCAAACTGGGTATGGCTTCTCCGGCGGCTTCACAGAATAGTTTGATCGTTTGATCCGCCGATTCTCCGATCGCAATGATCATGTCAATTGGCGCCAGCGCACCAACCGCCATGTGGTCAGGCTGCAAAGTGATCATCAACAATCCATACGCATCCTGCGGCAATGTCAACGGAGCTGCTTCCCAGGAAGTTGGCAGCAAGTGATGAGCTTCGTCAATTACGATCCAATGCGGACGGCCTGTCCTGGTGCGCAGTTCCTGCAACCGTGGAAACAGCTTTGCGAAAAACGCAGGGCGATGCTCCAGCGCAACGCCAAGCAAATTGATCACTGCGTTTTGTTCTGGCTTGGCCAAAAGTTCGACGACTTCGTCCACGCTCGGCACACGGTTGCTGTCGCCAAGCGTCACCGCATGTTCCAACTCGGAATAATCTCCTTCCGGGTCGAGTATGCACAATTGATAACCTTGTTCCGCCAAGCGCTCTATGATGCCGGAAGCAAGCGTTGTTTTACCGCCTTGAGACGACCCCGCAAGCAGCAAATTATGGCCATAGGCTTTGATGCGCGCTTCCTGTCCGCCTTCGCGAACACCTAGCAGAATGTCGTAGCGCGTTCTGTGGGGTTCGAGCTTTCCAAGATCGGAATCCAGTAGCTGCTCGACTAATTCACTTACTCCGCGTCCGTGATCGTTTTGGGTCACCCAATCAGCGCGCTCTTTCAGCATAGGCAGCGCGTTGGACACTGCCACCGAAAATTCACACAGGTCCAGAAAAGCGTGGTCATTTTCGGCATCGCCGATGCCAACGGTATTGTGTGGAGACAAGCTGAGTTCGCTAAGCGCTGCGGCCAGGCCGGTGGCCTTATTCACGCCGGAAGGAAGCACCATCACCGCGCCTTTGTTGAAGATAACTTGCAGCTCCAATCCCAGATCGCGGATGGTTTCGAGAACCGCATTTTCATGCGGTTCCCAAGTGGCAACAATCACACGGCCAACCGAAATTGGCCCAACACCCCGATCTTTCAACAGAGGAACAAATTCATCCGGCGGGCGTCCGCTTAAGACC